>JAFKKW010000188.1 GCA_017304275.1 Hyphomicrobiales bacterium
TCGAGCTGCCAGAGCTTCTGGTAGGCGGCGTTGAAGAAGGTCAGCTTCTGCTCGGCGTTGAAGATGGCGACGGCGGTGGCGACGCGGTCGAGCGTGCGGTCGTAGGCGGCGATCTGCCGGTCCATCTTGCCCTTCGCGCTTTCGAGATCGGCGACGTCGATGGCGGCGCCCGCAGTGGCGTCGCCGAGCGGCAGCACCGAGACCTCGTGCATCTTGCGTTCCGAGCCGACGACGAGCGGCAGGCGTTCCTTGAACGTCTGGCCGGTCTTGAGGACGCGCGCGACCTGCTTACGCTGGCGCGATTCCAGGAGCTGGATCTGGCCGTCGACGACCTCGGCCTCGCTCTCGGCGTCCACGGCCTTGACGTACGCGCTGTTGACCCAGGTCAGGCGTCCCGAGGCATCGAGCAACCATGCCGGATGCGGCAGCGCGGAGAGCAGGGCGCGGCTCGAACGCACATCGCGCGCAAGCCGCATGTGCTGGTCGAGGATCACGGAGAGGTCGCGCTTGTAGCCGGCGACGTCCTTGAAGCGCAGCACGGCGCGCCCGCCCGCGGCGCGGCCATCCGCCTCGACGTGTCCGCCGGCCGCCGTCTTCAAGATCAGATTGAAGGCACGGCCTTCCGAGAGCAGGCCGTCGAGGGCGGCCTTCAAGGCGACGTTACTTTTCTGATCGAGCCAGAAATTGAACCGCACCAGCTCGCCCGTGTTCGCCGGCAGGCCCGGGACGCCGGTCAGCGTGTTGGTGACGACGGAGATGCCGCGTCCCTGCTCCCAGTGCATGAGCACCTGCGGCTCGGCCTTGATCAACGCCTCGGCGGCAGCGAGTGCGCGGCGCAGCTCACGCGATTCGTCCTGGGCGCGGCGCGCCTGCCGACGCATGGTCGTGACGCCCTGATAAAGAAGATAGACCGTGCCGACGCCGGCGACGGCAACGAGGACGGCGAGAAGCCACGTGCCGCCCGGCAGGCCGCCTTCCTCGACGATCCTGCGCCCCGAGGCGAGGGTGGCGGTCAGAACGGTGACGACGGCCAGGCTCGCGAGCGCGAGCATGACAAGCTCGACCCGTGTGTTCTGCCGCTCTGGCGTAGGGCTCTTGGGTTCCATCGATCTCGGAGTTCGATCCTGGCCAGGCGCGTGGCAACGCCCGCTCGGAAAAGCGAATCGCTTGCAAAGTATGGGGAGCTTCGCAGACCGATGCCAGCCCAAGTGAGTCACATCGAACGCGCAACCCGCACCGTGGCGACCGGCGCGAAAACAAAAAGCCCTCGAGCGGACAAAAATGTCGCTCGCGGGCACATGTTCTCTAGAGGATTCGCGCCCGCCTAGTAGCGGTAGTGCTCCGGCTTGTAGGGGCCATTGACGGGAACGCCGATGTAGTCGGCCTGGTCGGGGCGCAGCTTGGTCAGCTTCACGCCGAGCTTCTCGAGGTGGAGCGCTGCGACCTTCTCATCGAGCACCTTCGGCAGCGTGTAGACCTTCTTCTCGTACTTGCCCGGGTTGGCCCACAGGTCGACCTGCGCCAGCGTCTGGTTCGAGAACGACGACGACATGACGAACGACGGGTGGCCCATGGCGTTGCCGAGGTTCACGAGGCGGCCCTCGGACAGCAGAATGATGCGGTTGCCGGACGGGAACTCGATCTCGTCGACCTGCGGCTTGATGTTGGTCCACTTGAAGTTCTTCAAGCCCGCGACCTGGATCTCGTTGTCGAAGTGGCCGATGTTGCAGACGATGGCGCGGTCCTTCATCTGGCGCATGTGGTCGACGGTGATGATGTCCTTGTTGCCGGTCGCCGTGACGTAGATGTCGGCGCGGCTGAAGGCGTTCTCGATGGTCGTCACCTCGTAGCCTTCCATCGAGGCCTGCAGCGCGCAGATCGGATCCACCTCGGAGACGATGACGCGCGCGCCGGCCTGGCGCAGCGACGCAGCCGAACCCTTGCCGACGTCGCCGAAGCCCGCGACGAAGGCAACCTTGCCGGCCAGCATGACGTCGGTGCCGCGACGGATGGCGTCCACGAGCGACTCGCGGCAGCCGTAGAGGTTGTCGAACTTCGACTTGGTGACGCTGTCGTTGACATTGATGGCGGGGAACAGAAGCTGGTTCTGCTCCGCCAGCTTGTAGAGGCGGTGGACGCCGGTCGTGGTCTCCTCGGAGACGCCCTTGATCGAGGTCGCGACATGCGCGAACCAGCCGGCCGGCTTCTCCTTCAAGAGGCGCTTGATGAGGGCGAAGAAGACTTCCTCCTCCTCGGAGCCCGGCTTGTCGAGGAAGGCCGTGTCGCCGTTCTCGGCGCGCAGGCCGTAGTGCACCAGCATGGTGGCGTCGCCGCCGTCGTCGAGGATCAGGTTCGGAACGCCGCCGCCGTGCCAGTCGAAGAGGCGGGCGGTGAAGTCCCAGTACTCGGTCAGCGTCTCGCCCTTGAAGGCGAAGACCGGCGTGCCGGCAGCGGCGATGGCGGCGGCGGCGTGGTCCTGGGTCGAGAAGATGTTGCAGGAAACCCAGCGCACGTCGGCCCCGAGCGCCGTCAGCGTCTCGATCAGGACCGCGGTCTGGATGGTCATGTGGAGCGATCCGGCGATACGGGCGCCCTTGAGCGGCTGCTTGGGACCGTACTCCGCGCGGATGGCCATGAGGCCCGGCATCTCGGTCTCGGCGAGCTCGATCTCCTTACGGCCGAAGGCGGCGAGCGAGATGTCCTTGACGATGTAGTCCTTGTTGGCGGTCATGCGGGGTCCTTCTCGAGCGGAACTGACGCACAGCGCGGCGCGTCGGGCACTGGTCGGCCCTCCTATAGCCGCGCACTGGCGCGATCGCAATAAGATATAAACAAGTCCTTATGTCTTGACGCCGGAGCGGGTTGCCTTCCGTGGCTTCCGGATATCCGCTGGCGTGCCCTTGGCTGGCTGGCGTGGGTCCCGACCTTCGTCGGGAGACGTGGGGGTGGTCGGGCGAGCCGCTCAAACACCCAATCCGTCATGCCGGCGAAGGTCGGCATCCAGATCGGTCGAGGTTGGGCGTAATCGGTGCCGGGACTGTGACGTGTCTGGACCCGGCCTTCGCCGGGGTGACGGAGCGGAAGATGAGCCGCGTATCGATGCGGTCAGTCTTCCTCGGCCAGTTCCTCGCCGAAGCCGGTCTCGACCAGATCGACCAGGGCGGCGAGCGCTTCCGGGCCTTCCTTGCCTTCGGCCGTGATGTAGAGGCTCGAGCCGGGGCCGGCGGCCAGCATCATCAGGCCCATGATCGAGGTGCCACCGACGGTCTGGCCATCGCGCGTGACGGTGACGGTCGCCTCGAAGCTTTCGGCAAGCTTCACGAACTTGGCGGAGGCGCGGGCGTGGAGACCCTTCCGGTTGACGACGGTGACGACGGCCTCAGGGCGCTTGCTATCTTGAATCTCAGGCATCGCGCGCCGTCCACCACCTATTGCTCGCCCGACAGTTCCTGGC
>JAFKKW010000189.1 GCA_017304275.1 Hyphomicrobiales bacterium
GCGCTAACGCTCGCGGGGCATACGCACGGCGGGCAGGTTGTGCTCGCGGGATACGCACCGATCATTCCATCCAAGTACGGGCAGCGATACCGGTACGGGCATATCGTCGAGGACGGGCGGAACCTGATCGTCTCGGCGGGGATCGGCTGCTCGACGCTGCCGATCCGGTTCGGCGTGCCGCCGGAAGTGGTTCTCGTCACCGTATCGGCCGAACGCAACGTCGTCTGACGGCGTCTGCGCGGAAGGGATACGCTGCAATCCAGATCGTTCCACCTATGAGACGCATTCATGAGCGACGCTGAGACAAACTGGCCGGACCTCGCGGGGCGCATCGTCGACGACGCGGACGGGCGGCGCCACGTGCTGCCGGTGCGGGTCTATTTCGAGGACACGGACGCGGGCGGCATCGCCTATCACGCCTCGTTCATCCGCTGGTGTGAACGCGGACGGACGGATTTCCTGCGTCTGCTCGGTACGGACTCCCGGCGCTTGATCGACGGTTCGGCGAGCATCGAGCCTGCGGCCTTCGTCGTGCGGCGCATGAACTGCGATTTCCTCAGGCCGGCGCGCATGGACGACGTGCTTCTCGTCGAGACGCGCGTGCGAGAGCTCGGCGGGGCCAGTGTTACGCTCCTACAGGCGGTGGTGCGCGATGGGCGGCCCGTGTTCGAGGCCGAGGTGACGGTGGTGCTGGTGGCCGTCTCAGGCAAGCCGCTCAGGCTCTCGACGGCGATCCGCAGCGCGTTCGGCGGGGCGGATGCTGCCCATGTTCTGGGCAGCGGTCGATAGACCAGCGTCATGGAAGGTGCGTAGACAAGGCGGCGGCGTCCGACGATGATGCCGCGACCGCAAGGGACCAGCCGGGGGGCGCCATGACGACCGCGAAAGACGCGCAGGGGATCGACCTCGACATCAAGGACGCGATGGAGGGCTATGAGCGCTTCCGGCTCGAGTTCGAGCGCGACAAGTCGTTCTACAAGAGCCTCGCCACGAAGAAGCAGAAGCCGCGGCTGCTCTGGATCGGCTGCTCGGACAGCCGTGTGGTGCCGTCGCAGATCACGCAGGCCGATCCGGGCGAACTGTTCGAGGTGCGCAACATCGCCAACTGCGTGCCGCCGGCTTGGGCCGATGACGAGGCGGTCGGCGCGGCGATCGAGTATGCGCTTGTCCATCTCGGCATCGACGACATCGTCGTGTGCGGCCACACGGGCTGCGGCGGCATTCAGGCGCTGGCGGAGCCGATCCCGCCGGACGCGGAAGCGCACCTCGGGCGCTGGGTCGAGTATACGCGTCCGGCGCACAGGCTGGTTGCGGCCGCCGGCTTGCCAGAGGCGGAGCGAGGCCCTGCCACGATCCGCGCGCACGTGCAGTTTCAGCTCGACAACCTGATGACCTACGAGATCGTCGCCAGGGGCGTGGCGGAAGGCCGCGTCGGCATCCACGGCTGGCTCTACGACATGGAGCATGGCGAGCTTCAGGCCTACGATCCGAAGACGGGCTCGTGGCGCGGGCTGCTCGAGACGGCGAGCGCTTGAGCGCGGACACGCTAGGGCAATGAAACGCGAGACGCTCGAGCGGCAACAGGGCTGGATCTATCTCTGCGCTCTCGTCATGGGGCTTGCGGCCGGTGCGGTGGCGCCGGGGCGCGGGCCGTTCCGCTCGCCCATCTGCCGGATGCCTTTCGCGACATGCGGTTCATGTCGGCGGTGCTCGCCGGCAACTTTGTCGTGCTGCCCCTGATCGTTTGGGGGCTTCTGGCGCTGGTGCCGGACGTGCCGCCGGTGCGTCTCGGCGTGCTGCTCGTGCTCCTGGTTCCCTGCACGGACTGGTTCATCACGTTCGCGCACCAGGCGGGTGGCGACGTGCGCCGCGCGATCGCGGTGACGCCGGTGGTGCTCGTGATCCAGATCGCGCTGCTGCCGGTCTATCTCTGGCTGCTCATGGGCGACGGGTTTGCCGCGATCGTTTCGGCCGAGCGCATGGTGACGGTGTTTCTGGTGGTGATCGTCGCGCCGCTGGCGCTGGCTTATCTCACCGAGCGCTGGGTCGAGCGTGACAGGGCGCGAGGGAGCCTGATCGCCCGGCTCGGGTGGCTGCCTGTACCCCTTCTGGCGCTGGTCGTGTTCTTAATCGCGGGCTCGCAGGTCGAGTCGATCGTCGGCGCGCTGCCGCTGCTCGCCGACGTGCTGGCCCCGTTCCTGCTCTTCCTGGCCAGCGCCGCTGCTCTGGGTCTTGTATCCGGCCGGCTGTTCGCGCTGCCGCCGGCACAGCAGCGCACGCTGCTGTTCAGCTTCGGCACACGCAATTCGTTCGTCGTGCTTCCCTTCGCGCTCGCCCTGCCCACGGGCTGGGAGGCAACCGCGATCGTCATCGTCTTCCAATCGCTGGTCGAGCTTTTCGGCATGCTGTTGTTCCTGTGGCTGGGGTGCGCCGGGGCGCCCGGCCAGTCCCGAGACCCGGCCTCGTTTTAGTCATATTGCGCGGCAACAAGAACCTTGATGGTCCGTGCGCGCCAGTGCACGTTGCAGTCCGCCAAGGGGGGCGCGATTGCCGATTCGGCACACACATCTTCGCGGGGCACTCGGCCGCCCAATCTTTGTTGAGACCGATGATTTGCGCCTCGGACGGCATTGGGTCCGAGGCGATCATGGTCCGAGCCTCGAGAGACGGTTGAACCCATGAACCCGGCTGACGTCACGCAAACGGCCCTTGCGCCTCAAGCGCACGGCGTATCCTTCATCGAACTCTTCATGCAGGCCTCCCCCACGGTGCAGATCGTGATGGGCGGCCTCGGACTTGCCTCGATCTGGTCGTGGGCGATCATCATCGAGAAGCTGATCGCATTCCGGCGGGCGCGCATCGAGGCTGATCGCTTCGAGCAGACGTTCTGGTCTGGCCAGTCGCTCGACGAGCTCTACAACGGGCTTTCGCGCGGGCCGACGATCAGCATGGCGGCGCTGTTCGTCGCGGCGATGCGAGAGTGGAAACGCTCGGTCGAGGGCAATATTCGCGCGCTCGGCGGCATCCAGCTTCGTGTCGAGAAGGTGATGGACGTCACCATCAGCCGCGAGATGGAGCGGCTGGACCGGCGGCTCCTGTTCCTGGCGACGGTCGGCTCGACGGCGCCGTTCGTCGGGCTGTTCGGTACCGTGTGGGGCATCATGCAGAGCTTCCAGGCGATCGCCATCTCGAAGAACACCAACCTGGCGGTGGTTGCGCCGGGTATCGCGGAGGCGCTGTTCGCCACCGCGCTCGGCCTGATGGCCGCCATTCCCGCGGTCATCTTCTACAACAAGTTCTCGGCCGACTCGGCCCACATCAGCCAGCGGCTCGAGGCGTTCGCCGACGAGTTCGCCGCCATCGTCTCGCGCCAGATCGACGTCAGGAGCTGACGGCTAGTGTGATGATCGAGAAATTCGCCATACAAAGCTGCATGCTCCCGAGCGAATTTCTCGATCTGAATCACACTAGCAAGCTCATGATTCTAGTGTCCCTTATGATTCCGAAGTTCGCTATGGGACCTAGCTGTAAACTCAGGCGAACTTCGGAATCGGGACACTAGATGGGAATGAGCATCAGGGCCGGAGGCGGCGGCCGGCGCAGGAGCCGCGGCAGCCGGCATGCGCCGATGAGCGAGATCAACGTCACACCGATGGTCGACGTGATGCTGGTGCTGCTCATCATCTTCATGGTGGCGGCGCCGCTGCTCACGGTTGGCGTGCCCATCGAGCTGCCGCAGTCGCAGGGAAAGCAGCTCGAAAGCAATCATGAGCCTCTCACCATCTCGGTTTCGTCCAATGGCGATGTTTTCATCGGCGAGACGAAGGTCGGAATCGACGAGATCGCCGAGAAACTCAAAGCCATCGCCAAGAACGGCGTCGACGAGCAGATCTTCGTGCGTGGCGACAAGGGGATCTCGTACGGACAGGTGATGCTGGTGATGGGCCGCATCAGCGCCGGCGGGTTCAAGAAGGTGTCGCTGGTGACCGAGGTGGAGGACGGAGCGCGTTGAGTCCCTGGCGGGCGGGTCCAGCCTCGTGGACCGGGCCTGGGACTCGTGCGAGGACGAAGGCATGACGCAGCACAGGCGAGCACGCGCGGCGCGGATCGGCGCTTGCCCCGTGATATCGTTCGGGGTGCGCGTCGGCGCGCGGCTTCAACTCAAGCGTGACATCCGCGATCGCTGCCCGGACCGTGTTTTCGGTGCTGAAGTCTCTTTAAGTGATGGGGTCTGGCCGTGCCGTTCGGACTGACCGTATCCATTCTTCTGCACGGCGGGGCGCTGCTGTGGATGTACCTCGCCATGATTGCGACGGCGCCGCTGAAGCCGCCGGAGCCGGCGCCGATCGAGGTGGCGCTGATCACGCCGTCCGATCTGCTGGCGCTCAAGAAAGGCAGTACGACCGCGACCGAGCTCGAGGCCAAGGCGAAAGAAGATCCCAAGCCCGAGGTGTCGAAGGTCGAGGCCGAGAAGGCCAAGCCCATCATCGCACCGGAACTGCCGGTCGAGCCGACGCCGCCCGAGCCGGAGCCGAAGAAGGCCGAGGCGCCGCCGCCCGAGCCGCCGGCGCAGGAGCCGCCCAAGTCCGATCCGATCGCCGAGAAGCTCGCCGCGCTGCCGGTCGAGCAGCCGCCGCCTGGGCCGACGCCGGACGAGATCAAGAAGATCGAGGAGGAGAAGCAGGCCGAGGAGCAGCGGCAGGCGGAGGAGAAGCGCAAGGCGGAGGAAGAAAAAAAGAAGGCAGAGGAAGAGAAAAAGAAGAAAAAGGCCGAGGAAGAAAAAAAGAAAAAAGAGCAGGAGCGCAAAAAGAAGCTCGCCGAGCAGAAGCGCAAGGAAGAGGAAAAAAAGAAAAAGCAGCAGCAGGCCGATCGTCTGGCCGCGCTTCTGGACAAGGACCCGACGCGGAAGGGGGCTCCCAACGCGGCGGCGCCCCCTGAAAATCCCACCGACTATACGGGGCCGACGGCCGGTGCCGCGGAAGGCAATGCGCCCAGGCTCTCGGTGCGCGAG
>JAFKKW010000190.1:0-3394 GCA_017304275.1 Hyphomicrobiales bacterium
CGGCCACCGCGATGAGCGGCCGCGCCCCGGGTCGTGCCGAAGCTTGATGTGCCTGGGCAGCGCCAGCACCGTGTCTCCGGTGACGATCAGCCGGGTAGGCGCACTGCGAGGCTCGGACGTCTCAGCCATTGAGCGTCTCCGGGTTGAAGGCGCCGGGCGGTATCCAGCCCGGCGTGACATACGCATGGTGCAGCGCGTCAAGCTGGGCCCAGAGCACGTTGCACTTGAAGCGAACCGCGTCCACGCAGGCTTCCTGCTCGGCCCGCGTCTTGGCGTGGGCTTTAATGTAGTTCAAGGCGTAGTCGGCGTCGAACGGCGCCTGCACCAGGCGCTTCTTGAAGTAGGCCATCACCTTGTCGTCGATGAAATCGTAGTTCTCGAGCATGCCCGAGATGCGCTCCTTGTGGATCTTGGGCGCGAACAGCTCGGTCAGCGACGAGGCGACGGCCACGACGAGCGGCTCGTCGCGCACGAAGCGCACGTAGGCTTCGACGGCGAAGCGCGTCGCGGGCAGCGCGCCCTGCATGCTCGTGACGTAGTCGCGGTCGAGGCCGAGGCCGTCCGTCAGCACGAGCCAGCGTTCGATGCCGCCCGGATCGTCACCCGCCCCGTCATGCTCGAGCACGCGGTGGATCCAGTCGCGACGGAGCTGGCGGTCGAAGACGCGGCTGACGAGCGCAGCGTCCTTGCGCGGCACGGCCGATTGATAGCAATAGCGGTTGAGCGCCCACGCAGCCACCTGTCCCTTGTTCAGCTTGCCGCTGTGCAGAAGCTTATGGAACAGGTGCAGGTCGTGATAGCGCTCCGCGCCGACCGCGCGGATGGCGGCCTCGAACTCGTCCGGGCTCCAAAGGGAGCCCGCATCACCTTGTGTACGGCGCTCGCTCATAGGCGGATCTCCATTCCGTCGACGCCGACCTCCCAGCCGGCCGCTTCCGTTGCCTGGCGCTCGGGCGAGTTGTCGTCGAGCACCGGATTCGAATTGTTGATGTGTACGTAGATCTTGCGTTTGACGCCGAGCGGCGCGAACGAGGCGATGGAACCTTCGGGGCCGGAGATGCTGATGTGTCCCATCCGCTGGCCGGTCTTCTGCATGAGCCCCTGCCGGATCATCTCGTCGTCCGTGTAGAGTGTGCCGTCGAAAAAGACGAGCGGCGCGCCCTTGAGCCGGTCCGCCAGCTCGGCATCGACGACGGCGCAGCCCGGCACGAAGAAGAAGTGCTGGCCGGACGCGGCGTCGGTCACCTTGAGGCCGATGGCGTCGCCTTCGCGGCTGCCGTAGTTGTCGTCGGCCCGCGTGCTCTCGAGGTAAAGGGCGACCTTGCCCGGCACCGGAAAGGCTTCCACGACGAGGCCCGTGTCGCAGCCGGCGCCTTCGATGGAGGCGGGCTGCCCGAACGCGAGCGTGCGCCGCGCCACGACTGACGGGTCGAGCACGTTGAAGATCGAGTTTGCCGCCAGCGTCTCGAGCACCCGCGCGGAGCCGTAGATGGAGAACGGCTGCAATTCGCGCAGGTTGAGGAGCCCGGCGATGAAATCGACGTCGGCCCCTGTCACCACCACCGCCTTGATCGGGCTGTTGCGCAAGGGGCCGTCCGCCTGCGCGCCGAGCGCTGGCGTTTCGTTGATCTGTTGGCGAAGGTCGGGCGAGGCGTTGAAGAGCACCCAATCGCGCTCGTTCGCCGTGACCGCGAGCGAGCATTGGGTACGAGGCCGAAAGCCCGGCTTGCCTGCCCTCGCGGCCGCACTATTGCGCCCGTTACAGTTCCACTGCGGGAAGCCGCCGCCAGCAGCCGCCCCCAGGATCCTGATCAGCATGAATCTTTTCGCTTTTTAGCAGCGCGCGCCCCGCCGAAAGCTGCGCCGCGAACAGACCGTTGCGGCACCAGCCGCAAACAGCAACGGCGGCCGAAGTTTCGACCGCCGCGCCAAAACTGCTCAAAAATGCGTTGCGAGCGGATCGATTAGATGAGGTCGATCTCGGCCGGCAGATACGAGGTAACCTCGAGGCCGACTTCCTGCTCACGCACTGCGGGCTTGGTCCAGGTCTTCATGATGTGTTCCTCCTTAGTAGGGCAAGCTGCTTTCCGTTAGGAGCGCCCCGCCGAGGGTCCCCCTGAGGCAGTCAGTCTTGATTGACCGCCTCAATCTGCGGATCGAGCTGAGCTTGTCAAGCGCGATCGCCTTGAAAACAACCTAACCCAAGGCCCCTTTTGAGAGAAGTAACAGTGCGTCACGACTTCGTGTGAGCGCGGAGCTTAGGGGCCTGGAAAGGGTGTTTGCGTTGCAGGCGGCCGGACCACGAGAGGGTCTAAAACCTGCACACCCGGCCAGGGGCGCAATCCAGCACGATTTTGGAGGATTGTCTGCAATAATTGCCCAATAACATACACAATATCGGAATGTTATTGCGATCGATAGGATGCGGCCTTAAAGCAATGGAATATTATTCTACATTGATGTATGTCCGGCGCTGGGCCAGTGGTAGGCGCCCGTAGGGTGCGCTTTACCGGCGGCTGATATGACGTTGGACCGGTCGCGGAAAGGCTGCCGGTGGGGACGAGGGTTACGAGGAGGAGCGGGGTGACCGCGGTGCCGTTTTTGCCGAAGAATGCGCCGTTTACGGCCGAGGACATCGATGTGCTGAACCAACTCGTTCAGCGCGCGACGCCTTTGCAGCGGAGCTGGCTGTCGGGGTTCCTGGCCGGGTTGGATGCCGCCCAAGGTGGCGGCGCGCAGACCGGCATTGTCGCAGCACCTCAGCAGGCGGCGCGTCCGCGCACGCCGTTGACCATTCTTTATGGCAGCGAGTCCGGTAATACCGAGACCCTGGCGCTCAAGACCAAGAAGCTCGCGGCCAAGCTGAATTACGACGCCAAGGTCGTCGACATGGCGGATGCCGACCTCGCCGCCATCGCCAAGGTGAAGAACCTCATCGTCTACATCTCGACCTGGGGCGAGGGGGATCCGCCGCAGCGCGCGGCCGATTTCTATGCCGCCCTGATGGCCGACGGCGCCCCGCGTTTCGAGGGCGTCCGCTTTGCCGTGCTCGCGCTCGGCGATACCGCCTACGTCAATTTCTGCGAGACCGGACGGCGCATCGATGCCCGTCTCGAGGCGCTGGGCGCCGTCCGCGCCGCCGACCGCCAGGATCTCGATCTCGACTTCCAGAAGGCCGCCGCCGCCTGGACCGACAAGGCGCTCGAGGTGTTCGCACCTGCCGACGCGCCGCCCGCGAACACGGTCGTGCACGTCGACTTCAAGGGCGCCCCCGCCGCCGATGAGGACGACGAGCCGCGCTTCACTGCCGAGAACCCCATCGAGGCGGAGGTTGCGACGCTGGTCAACCTGAACGGTACCGGCTCCACGCGCGAGACGTGGCATGTCGAGTTCG
>JAFKKW010000190.1:3419-6152 GCA_017304275.1 Hyphomicrobiales bacterium
GGCGACGCAGCGCTGAAACAGAAGCTCGTCACCAGCTTCGACATCACGACTCTGTCGCGGCCTGCGGTCGACGGCTACGCGAAGCTCACCGGCCGCAAGGACGTTGCGAAGCTGCTCGAGGACGGCGAGCTGGCGAAGTTCGCATCCGACCGCCAGTTGATCGACCTCTTCGAAAGCTTCCCCGAGAAGCTTGCCGCCGACCAGTTCGTGAAGCTGCTGCGTCCGTTGCCGGGCCGGCTCTATTCCGTCGCCTCGAGCCTCAAGGCGCACGCGGGCGAGGCGCATCTGCTCGTCGGCGCGGTGCGCTGGTCGTCGCACGGCCGCGCGCGCAACGGCGTCACCTCGACCTATCTCGCCGACCGCTGCAAGACGGGCACCAAGGCGCGCATCTACGTGAAGCCCAACAAGCACTTCGGCCTGCCCGCCGACGGCGCTCGTCCGATCGTCATGATCGGCGCCGGCACCGGCATCGCGCCTTACCGCGGCTTCATCGAGGAGCGCGCCGAGAACGGCGACAAGGGCAAGAGCTGGCTCTTCTTCGGTGAGCGCAACTTCTCGAACGACTTCCTCTATCAGCTCGAATGGCAGGATCACCTCGCCTCCGGCACGCTGTCGCGCATCAACGTCGCCTTCTCGCGCGACCAGCCGGAGAAGATCTACGTCCAGCACCGGCTATGGGAGCGCCGCGACGAGCTCCTGAAGTGGATCGACGAAGGCGCCCACATCTATGTATGCGGAGACGAGAAGGGCATGGCCAAGGATGTCGACGCGATGCTCGTGAAGATCCTCGCCGGAAAAGCCAAGGGCGACGAGGAAGCGGGCCGCGCGACGCTCAAGGAGCTGACCAAGGCCGGCCGCTACCAACGCGATGTTTATTAGGCGGCAATAGGCATTCGGCAATCGGCACTCGGGACGCCTGCGCTCCGACATCCGATTGCCCCCTGCCAAATGCCGAACGCCTATTGCCGAGTGCCGAGAAACCCAATGACCGACAAACGCTCCAAAAACGAGTTCCTCAAGGAAGCGAGCCACTACCTGCGCGGCACCATCGCCGACGGCCTCGCGCACGTCGAGACCGGCGCCATCGCCGAGGAGGACACGCAGCTCCTGAAGTTCCACGGCTCCTACATGCAGGACAACCGCGACGTGCGCGGCGAGCGGACCAAGAAGAAGCTGGAGAAGGCGTTCAGCTTCATGATTCGCCTGCGCATTCCGGGCGGTCTCGTCACGGCGTCCCAATGGCGCCAGCTCGACGATGTGGCGACCACCTACGCCAACGGCTCGCTGCGCATCACCACCCGCGCCACCTTCCAGTTCCACGAGGTGATCAAGTCGAACCTCAAGCGCACCATGCAGGCCATCAACGCGGCGGAGTTCGACACCCGCGCCGCTTGCGGCGACGTCAACCGCGGCGTCATGGCGGCGGCTAATCCGCATCTTTCCCCCGTGCACCGCACCGCCTACGAGCTGGCGCGCCGCGCGAGCGATCACTTCATTCCCCGCTCGGGCGCCTATCACGAGATCTGGCTCGCCGGCGAGCAGGTGAAGGATGTGTCGCGTCCCGCCAAGGAGGACGAGGAGCCGATCTACGGGCGCTTCTACCTGCCGCGCAAGTTCAAGATCGTGTTCGCGGTGCCGCCGGTGAACGACGTGGACGTGCTCGCCCATGATCTCGGCTTCATCGCCGTCGTCGAGAACGGGGAGCTCGTCGGCTGGAACGTCACCGTCGGCGGCGGCATGGGTATGACCCACGGCGAGACGCGCACGTTCCCGCGCACCGGCGACCTGATGGGCTTCTGCACCACCGATGAGGTGATCGAGGTCGCCGAGGCGGTTCTCACCCTGCAGCGCGACTGGGGCAACCGCGAGAACCGCGCGCGTGCGCGCCTCAAGTACACGATCGAGGACCGCGGGCTCGCCCCCTTCCGCGCCGAGGTCGAGCGCCGGCTCGGCCGTCCGCTCGCGGAGGCCCGCCCGTTCCACTTTACGTCCATGGGTGATCAGGTCGGCTGGCGCCAGGGCGCGGACAAGAAATGGCACCTGACGCTGTTCATCGAGAACGGGCGCGTCAAGGACATGCCGGGGCGGGCGCTGCGCACCGCGCTGCGCGAGATCGCGGATGCGGGCGGCGTCGATTTCGTGCTGACCGGCAATCAGAACGTCATCATCGCCAACGTCGCCGCGCGCCAGAAGGCGAAGATCGAGGCGGTCCTGAAGGCGCACGGCGTCGAGCTCACCGCCACGTCCGGCCTGCGCCGCAACTCGATCGCCTGCGTCGCGCTGCCGACCTGCGGTCTTGCGCTGGCCGAGAGCGAGCGTTTCCTGCCGGAGCTCATCACCGCGCTCGAGGGCTCGCTGGACAAGGCGGGCCTGCGCGATGACGACATCGTCATCCGCATGACGGGCTGCCCTAACGGCTGCGGCCGTCCCTACCTCGCCGAGATCGGGCTCGTCGGCCGCGGACCCGGCCTCTACAACCTCTACCTTGGCGCGGCCCACGATGGCACGCGGATGAACAAGCTCTACGCGCAGGATGTCGGCAAGTCGCGCATCGTCGAGCTCGTGGAGCCCCTGCTGATCCGTTACGCGAAGGAGCGGGAGCAGGGCGAGCGCTTCGGCGACTTCGTCATCCGCGCCGGCGTCGTCAAGCCGACCCTCGGCGGCAACACCTTCCACGACGACGTGACGCTCGTCTGAGGCGCCTCCGTTTGCACACCTGTCATCCCGGACAAG
>JAFKKW010000027.1 GCA_017304275.1 Hyphomicrobiales bacterium
GATTCCGATACGAGCGCGGACGTGGCTGGTCTGCCCGGCGCGGATGCAGAGGTCGACACCGAAGTTCTTCCGACGCTGACGCTGACCTATTTCCTGAACAAGAACCTGGCCCTCGAGCTGTTCTGCTGCTTCGCCAAGCTGGAGGCCGACGGCAAGGGTGATCTCGCGGGCGCCGATCTCGGCGACTTCTGGGTATTTCCGCCGGCGCTGACGCTGCAGTATCACTTCGACACCTTCGGCAAGTTCAAGCCCTACGTGGGCGCCGGCTTGCAGTACATTCATTTCTTCGACGAGGGACACAGCAGCCTGCCGGGCAATCCCAAAATCGAGCTCGACGACGCGCTGGGCTTCACGCTGCAGGCCGGTGTCGACATTTCGCTCGGCGATGGCTGGTATCTCAATGCCGACGTCAAGAAGACGTGGATCGAGACCGATGCGTCGTGGTCCGGCGTCACGACGGCCAACGTGGACATCGATCCGTGGATCTACAGCGTCGGCCTCGGATACCGCTTCAACCTCGAGGACGTCTTCGGGCCGCGCTCGGCGCCCGTGGCGCTCAAGTAGGGCCATCTCCCTAGAACACCATGGCCGCCCTTGAGGCGGCCATCCAGGGGCCACTTGCGAGACGCTGGCGTGTGTGGCCCTGGATGGCCGGGTCAAGCCCGGCCATGGTGTGAAGGGGGCGGGCGGGTGTGACTAACGTGGTGGAGGCGGTTCGCCTTCTTCTTCCGGCGGATGCGCGCCCGCCGCTTTTTGCCGATCGGCCGCCGCAGGGCGGTTGATACCTCTGGGGTCGGATCCGTCCGACCCCTTTTTTCGTGCTCAGCTCTTGCAGACCCGGGCGCTCGCGCTGCAGGTCCACAGCCCGCCGTCGTTTTTGCATTTGTAGACGGGCTCAGAGATGCGGTCCTGGCGGAATGGCCAGTTGCCGGTCACCTGGCGGATGATCAGGAAGGATTCGTACTCGGCGAAGCCGCGTGTGATGCCGGTCGCCGAGCCAGGCTTGGTGACGCAGGTTGCACCATGCGCGCCGAGTCCAGACAGCAGGGTCATCGTCGCGGCCAATAGGGATCGATATGCAACTTTCGATGTGATCGTGCGTGGCGGCATGGTTTCCTCCCCGTTCGGCTCGTTGCATGGGCTACTATGACGCGGAAAAAGCGGGTCGCCAACGGCGCGGCACCTGTTCGGATGGTTGAATTCGGCTTTGGCGCCCGTCTACATAGCGGGATGAGCAGGATCGGCTTCTACTCGGGATCGTTCGATCCCGTCACCCTCGGCCACACGGACATCATCGCGCGGGCGGAACGGCTCGTGGATCGTCTGGTGATCGGGATCGGCGTGCATCCGTCGAAGGTGCCGCTGTTCTCCGACGACGAGCGCGTCGAGATGCTCGAAGCGGAAACGCGCGCGGTCGCCGCTGCGGCCGGGATCGAGATCGACGTCGTCACGTTCTCCGATCTCGCCGTCATGGCGGCGCACCGGTTCGGGGCGAGCGTGATCTTCCGCGGGCTCAGGGACGGCACGGATTTCGACTACGAAATGCAGATGGCCAACATGAACGGCCAGATGGCGCCGTCGGTGCAGACGGTGTTCGTCGCGGCCTCGCCCGAAGTCCGGCATATCGCTGCCAATCTCGTGCGCCAGATTGCCTTGATGGGCGGTGACGTTACGCCCTTCGTTTCGAAGGGAGTGGCGCTCCGGCTCGCGACCAAGGTGAAGGGAAAATCCAAGGGCTAGGCGGGGGTCGTCGGGTTGCCGCGTGGCGTGTAACCGTCCATAACCTGCGCCTTGGAAAGGACATCCCGGGAGTAGAGACCCTTGCGGGGACGGGCTGGCCCTCAATCGACATCGCGATAAACGAGACAACGAGGCAACAATCGTGCGTACAAGCTCATTCATCATCGGTCGCCGGGACGGTTCACGGCGCAACCCGCGCGGCTTGTCATGGCTTGCGGCGGGTGCTCTGGCGATGCTCTTGGCGGGGCTTCACGTTTTTGCCTCGCCGCGTGCCCAGGCGGACGACCTCGCCAATACGGTCATTCTGGAAACCAAATACGGGAAGGTCAAAATCAAGCTCCTGCCCGAGGTTGCGCCCAAGCACGTGGAGCGCGTGAAGACGCTCGTCGCCGAGGGCTTTTACAACGGCATCCTGTTCCATCGGGTAATCGATGGCTTCATGGCGCAGACCGGCGACCCGACCGGCACCGGCACGGGGGGATCGTCCTATCCCGATCTTCCCGCCGAGTTCAGCAAGGTGCCGTTCCGGCGTGGCACGGTGGGCGCGGCGCGCACCATGGATCCGAACAGCGCCAACAGCCAGTTCTTCATTTGCCTTGCAGACACGCCGCATCTGACGGGGCAGTACACGGTCTGGGGCGAAGTCGTCGACGGCATGCAGTACGTCGACATGATCGCCAAGGGCGAGCCGCCCGCCAATCCCGACAGCATCGTGAAGATGTACATGGCCAACGACGGCGCAGGAAACTAGGCGTTCCCCATGTGGCCTAGAGCGCGCGTACCCTCGGATGCCGTAGCGGGTTGGATCAAGCGCTTAGCGGCGCTGGTCCTCGCTTGCAGCGTTGCGGCCTGCGGTCAATCGACGGCGCCAAATCTGAACGCAAGCGTCGCCACGCCCGCGCCGCCGGCCGCGAACGATCCCGCGAACACGGTGATCATGGAGCTCAAGACCGGCAAGGTGACGCTTCGTCTGCGGCCCGATCTCGCGCCGAAGCACGTCGAGCGTTTCAAGATGCTGGTCAACGAAGGGTTCTACAACGGACTCAAGTGGCATCGCGTGATTCCGGGCTTCATGGCCCAGACGGGTGATCCGAAAGGCAACGGGACGGGAGGATCGAAGTATCCGGATCTTCCTGCCGAATTCACGCCGACGCCGTTCGAGCGCGGCACGCTCGGGGCGGCGCGCTCGGGAAGCCCCAACAGCGCCAACAGCCAGTTCTTCATCTGCTTCACGCATTCGCCCAACCTCAACGGCGAGTACACGGTGTTCGGGCAGGTGGTGGACGGCATGATCCACGTCGATCAGATCGCCAAGGGCGAGCCGCCGCCCAATCCGGATGTGATCGTGAAAATGTACATGGCGCCCCCGGGCCCGTGACCCCATCTCTCCGGTGCAGCGAGCGCACAGCGCCCGTTGCATGCGGACCTTTATTTTCCCTCTAGCAGTGGAGCTGACCCATGGCCGACATCAAGGACCCCGAGAACACCCTCCTCATCGAAACGACGAAAGGGCCGGTGGTCATCGCGCTGCGCCCCGATCTGGCGCCCAATCACGTGGCGCGCATCAAGCAGCTTGCCCGCGAGGGGTTCTATGACGGCATCGTATTCCATCGCGTGATCGACGGCTTCATGGCGCAGACCGGGTGTCCCAAG
>JAFKKW010000028.1 GCA_017304275.1 Hyphomicrobiales bacterium
CGCGGACGTGACGCCGATCAGCGTTCCGGCGGCGTCGACGCCGATCTTGATTGCCTTAGCGCCGGTGCTCTCGGCACGATCTCCCGAACCGGCGAGGGAGGCGGTGGACGGAAGGCCGGAAAACAGCAACGGATGCTCAAAACCCGTCGGCGCGTTGACGTCGGGTGCGATGACGACGCGCTGGTTGATGTCGGTCATGTTGAAGAAGCGCCGCGCGAAGTCGTAAGGCAGGCGCACGCAGCCGCCCGACGCCGGGTAACCCGGGATGACGCCGCCGTGCAGCGCGATGCCGGTCATGGTCAGACGCTGCATGTGGGGCATCTTCGCATCGAGGTAGATGTTCGACGTATGGTCGACCTTCTTCTCGAGGATGCTGTAGATGCCGACCGGCGTTTCATGGCCGCTGCGGCCGGACGAGACGCGCGTCTGCACCACGAGGCCGTTGCTGTCGTAGACATACATCCGCTGCTGGTTGAGCGAGACGAGCATGAGCAGGGGACCGTCGGTCGAGAGCGCCTTCGGCTGCTCGACGCGGGACTGCTGCTGCTGCGGTTTTGTCCGGCGCTCGGATCTGCGGTCATCCGGGGCTGCGGCCCCTGCCTGGCTGAAAAGAGCGAGCGCGAGCGACGCGCATCCGAAACGCAGCAACATATTTTTCGCCCCACAGCGATTGAACGACGACTTGAGCACCGAGAAACCCCCTAAAAGGTCATAATGGAAAACCGTGCGTGGGGCCTGCGGAAGTGCCCTCTACAACGGTTAACTTTTGGCTCATGATGAGTTCGACTTCAATAGGTTACCCCCTATGAGTTATCGATTTCTCTCCGCTTGTTCCGATTTTTGCGGATGAGCTTCACCTCGCAGCGGCAACATGCGCCGCCGACCGCGGTGCCGACAGGACATGCTCTCTAACAGGCATGTGTGATGACCTTGGGGCGGGGACAATCCGGGGATTGCCGTACGGCATTTTCCGAGACGTCGCGAGACGTGCCCACCGAATGGGCAAACGTCGCCGAACTCGTCCGCTCCGTGGTCGACGGGCTCTCTACGGGCGCCAGGGTTTGCGGGCGGCTTCCGCGGCCTCGGCCGCCTCGCTCTTTGCACGCTTGATTTCGCGGGTCAGGGCAAAAAGAGCCTCCTTGACGCCGACACCCGAGACGGCAGACAGCGCGAGCGGCTTCTTGCGGGCCGCCTTCTGCAGCTCCGCCATACGCAGCGCGAGCGTCTCCGCATCGATCGCGTCGATCTTGCTCAGCGCCACGATCTCCTTCTTCTTCGCAAGATCACCGTCATAGGCCTTGAGCTCGCGGCGAACGGTCCGGTACGCGCCTGCAACGTCCTCCTGCGTCGCATCGACAAGATGCAGCAGGACCTGTGTGCGCTCGACATGACCCAGAAAGCGCGTGCCAAGTCCCGCCCCCTCGTGCGCGCCCTCGATCAGTCCGGGAATATCGGCCAGCACGAAATCGCGATCTCCCGCGCGTACCACGCCGAGATTGGGATGCAACGTCGTGAACGGGTAGTCCGCGATCTTGGGCTTGGCGGCCGAGACGGCGGCGAGGAAGGTGGATTTACCGGCGTTCGGAAGCCCCACGAGGCCCGCATCCGCGATCAGCTTGAGGCGCAGCCAGATCGTGAGCTCGTCGCCCGGAAGGCCCGGGTTGGCGTGACGAGGCGCCTGATTGGTCGCGCTCTTGAAATGCGCGTTGCCGAAGCCGCCGTTGCCGCCGTGCGCGACGACGAAGCGCTGCCCCGCCTCCGTCATTTCCGCAAGCACCGTCTCCTGGTCCTCGGCAAGCACCACCGTTCCGGGCGGCACTTTGACGATGCAGTCGCGACCGTTCGGGCCGGCGCGATTTCGGCCCATGCCGTTGGTGCCGCGCTCGGCCTTGAAATGCTGCTGATAGCGATAGTCGATCAGCGTGTTGAGATTGTCGACGCAGAGGATGATGACATCGCCGCCGTTGCCGCCGTCGCCGCCATCCGGTCCGCCGAACTCGATGAACTTCTCGCGCCGGAAGCCCACGCATCCATCGCCGCCGTCGCCGGCCTTGATGTAGATCTTGGCGAGGTCGAGAAACTTCATGCCGTGAGCCTCCACAACGCCGCTGCGATCGGCCGGTCGAGTTCATAGCACTGCGCCGGGAACTCGGCCTGACGCGCGTCGCACCAGGCGGAATTCGAGCCGCTGGGTCGGAAGCCGAGCTTGCGGATCACGCGGGCGGAGGCCTGGTTGTCGTCGAAATGGCAGCAGGTGAGGCGCTTGAACCCCCCGGTCGTGAAGCAGTGGCGCACGAGTGCTCTGGCCGCTTCGCTGGCGTATCCGTGCCCCCACCAGGGCCGCCCGATCCAGTAGCCGATCTCGGCCGATCCATCGCCGTTCGGAACATAGCCGACGGCACCGATGAGGGTGCCGTCAAGCGTCACCGCGCGCACGAACTCTCCCTCCGAAAGCGTCGCCATCCACTCCCGCGCCAGCGCCTCCGAATAGGGGTAGGGAATCCGCGCCGTCATGCGCGCGACATCCCAGTCGCCGGCGAGACGTGCCAAATCCGGCGCGTCGCTGTCGTCGAGCTCGCGCAGCACGAGCCGCCGGGTCTTGATCGGCTTGGACATTGGGATCCGTTCGCTTCGAGCCTCGAGCATAGGCGGCACGAAAAAAAGCAAAAGGGGGGATGGCGCCCATCCCCCCTCGGTTGTTGGTTAAGTCCAGCGCGCCTACTCGGCCGCTTCGGCCTTCTGCGGCAGCACGGAAATGTAGATGCGTCCGTTGCGCTTGGTCTCGAAGGCGACCGTGCCTTCGGCCGTCGCGAAGATGGTGTGGTCGGTGCCGATGCCGACGTTCGTGCCGGGGTGCCACTGCGTGCCGCGCTGGCGGCAGAGGATGTTGCCCGGGATGACGTGCTCGCCGCCGTACTTCTTGATGCCGAGGCGCTTTGAATGTGAATCGCGGCCGTTCTTGGTTGAGCCGCCGGCTTTCTTTTGTGCCATGACGTAGGGTCCTTCTGATCGGAGCAGCGATCGCCGCGCTCGCGTTGGTCCTTAAGCGCTGATGCCGGTGATGCGGATCTTGGACAGATCCTGACGATGCCCGCGCTTGCGGCGCGAGTTCTTGCGACGGCGCTTCTTGAAGGCGATCAGCTTCGGCCCGCGCGTATGCTCGACGAGCTCGGCGGTGACCTTGGCGCCCGAAAGCGCATTGCCGAACTTGACGTCGGCGCCGCTGCCGACGAGCAGCACTTCGAGTTCGATGTTCTTGCCGGCGTCCGTGTCGAGCTTCTCGACCGTCAGGACGTCGTCTTTGGCGACGCGGTACTGCTTGCCGCCTGTCTTGATGACAGCGTACATGGGTTGGCCTCTTTCCGCGCTTTACGCGCTCTGGGTCTCATC
>JAFKKW010000029.1 GCA_017304275.1 Hyphomicrobiales bacterium
GGTGGGCTGTCACCTAAACTGACGTCACTCCGGCGAAGGCCGGAGTCCAGACACGCTGGAATGTGCCGATGACTAGCCGCGCTTACCGCGGAGGCGGGCTTCGGCGCGGGGGCGGCCCATCAAGGGGAGCAGGGCCTTCAGCTCGGGGCCGGCGTCGCGGCCGGTCAGCGCGAGACGCAGCGGGTGGAACAATGCACGGCCTTTCAGGGCTGTTGCTTTTGCAACCTCTGACGTGAAGGCGCTCCAGGTCGTGCCGTCCCACGGCTCGGCGGGAAGCAGGTCGGCCGCACGGACAGTCAAATCGGAATTTTCGATCACCGGGTCGATCTCGCCGGCCACGACGGTCCACCAGTCGCGCGCAGCGGCGAGCACGGTGACGTTGCCGCGCACGGCCTCCCAGAAGGGCGCCCCGCCCGTGATGCCGAGCGCGTCGAGCCGCGCCGCGACATCCTCGTACGGGAGCTTATGCAGCAGCTTGGCGTTGAGCGTCCGCAGTTCCTCGACATCGAAGCGGCCGGGCGCGGTGGAGATTTTGCCGAGATCGAATAGGGCGGCGAGTTCGTCGATGTGCCGGTGGGGCTCGATGGCGTCCGAGGTGCCGAGCAGGGCGGCGTGGCTGAGGATCGCCATGGGCTCGAGGCCGTCGTTGCGGAAGGTCTCGATGGAGAGCGTGCCGAGGCGCTTCGAGAGCGCGTGGCCGTCGGCGCCGATCAGCAGGCTGTGGTGGGCGAAGGCGGGCGGTGCCGCGCCCATGGCCTCGAAGATGGCAATCTGCACGCCCGAGTTGGTGACGTGATCCTCGCCGCGCACGATGTGGGTGATGCCGAAGTCGGCGTCGTCGACGACGCTGGTAAAGGTATAGAGCGGCGTTCCGTCCTCCCGGATCAGCACGGGGTCCGAAACGGATCCGATGTCGACGATCTGATCGCCGCGGATCAGGTCGTTCCAGGAAACGATGGTTGGCTCGGGGCCCAGGAGGCCGCTGGCCATATCGGTGTTCGGCAGGCGGAAGCGCCAGTGCGGGCGGCGGCCCTCCGCTTCGAGCGTCGCCTTCTCCAGGTCGGTGAGCTTGAGGCCCGTGCGGTCGTAGATCGGCGGCAGGCCGCGGCCAAGCTGACGCTTGCGCTTCCTGTCCAGCTCCTCCTCGCTCTCGTAGCAGGCGTAAAGGTGACCCGAGGCCTTCAAGGCGCCTGCGACCTCGGCATAGCGCGCGCGACGGTCGGACTGGCGCTCCTCGCGCTGCCATTCGAAGCCGAGCCAGCGCAAGTCGGTGCGGATGCCTTCGGCGAATTCCTCCGTCGAGCGCTCGCGGTCGGTGTCGTCGAGGCGCAGAAGGAACGTTCCCTCTCCCTTGCGCGCCAGCAGGTAGTTCAGGATCGCGGTGCGGATGTTGCCGATGTGGAGCCGCCCGGTGGGGCTCGGTGCGAAGCGGACGGAGGGTTTCATGCGGCGGCAGAGGCTCGATGGCTGGATTCGGCGCCACCCTATAGGGCGCGCCGGCAAAATGCAGCCCCGCATGGACGCCCGCGAGCCGGAACGCGGCGCAGGCGTGGAGGGAGGTGCGGAAGATCTTTTGCGATCGGGAGCTTGCGCTGGATTCCCGCTTTTTCGTTCCGGGGCGAGCATTAGGCGATTGGTAAGGTTGGTCGCCTAGCTTCGAGGCCATTCGGGGGCTCGTGTCGTTGGGGATGTTGCATGCGTGTGGTCAAGTCGGTTCCGGTTGAGGATTTCGAGTTCCGCGGCAGTATCAAGGACAGCGATGTCTCCCGTCTGCAACGAGCGTTCGCCGAGGACCCCCACATCCACGACAACGAGGCCGACGCACTGTTGCGGCTCAACCGCTCGTGTCCCATCCAGGGGCCGACGTGGAGCGGCTTCCTCGTCGATGCGATCGCCGACTACATCCTCAACTAGAGCGGGCCTGAAGGCTACATCACGGCCGGGAAGAGCCGTTGGCTGATCGCCAAGCTTTCGAGCGACGGGTGGGTCGCCAACCGGGCCGAGTTCGACCTGCTGGTGGCGATCCTTGGCCGTGCCCGCTGGTTCCCGCTCAGCCTGGCGACGTTCGCGCTCGAGCAGATCGCGGGTGCCGTCGTTCATGGTTTTGGGCCGTTGCGCCGCGGGCAAGGACCGGTTCAGGCGCAGGCCACCGTGCCCGGCAGCATCACGGAGACGGAGATCGCGCTCGTCCGTGTGATCCTCAACGCGTTCGGCGGCGACAGTGCGCTGGCGCTCACGCGGCCGGAAGCCGAGATCCTGCTGCGCATGAACAAGGTGGTCGCTCAGCGCTCTGCGCCGACGGCCTGGGTCGATCTGTTCGCCAAGGCAATGGCCAATGTGCTGCTCGCCGAGCACGGTTACGCCGCTCCGCCGCGCGCGGTGGCGTTGCGTCCGGGCGCGGCGCCTGCCGACGAACTGCCGGCGCGCGAGGAGCAGGTGGCGCTTTCGCTCGGGCGGCTGCGCCACGACTATCATAGCCAGTCGACCGAGGAGCGGGCGCTGGCGCGGCTCGAGCGTCAGCGCATCGAGATCGTGACCGGCGAGGAGATCGCGGCCGACGAGCCGGGCTGGCTTACGAACCGACTGCTGTCGAGCCTCCGGCCCACCCCGCTCGAGGCGGCCGTGCTGGCGCACCTCGACCGGGAATGCCTGATCGGCGAGCCCGGTGTACGGCTGGTGGCCGGACGGGGCGGCTTCGCTGCCTGAATCCGGGCCCGACGGGCCTTCCGTGGACGGCGTGGTTATTTTGACGCTCGGCTGCCGGTGCGTGGCTGCGCGGCGCCGGGCAGCCCGGGTCGGATACTCCCCGTGTCCCGTCCAGGCCCCGCCTTATCGCGGTTTACGCGCTCGGCGGAGTTAGTCTAGAAGAGCCTGACCAACCTCTTTCCCCGACACCGAGACACTTCTCCGAACAAGAAACAGGGCGCCACGGGATAATGTTCAAGAAAATCCTCATTGCCAATCGCGGCGAGATCGCCTGCCGCGTGATCAAGACCGCGCGCAAGATGGGCATCAAGACGGTCGCCGTCTATTCGGATGCGGACCGCGATGCGCTCCATGTCGAGATGGCGGACGAAGCGGTCCACCTGGGCCCGCCTCCGGCCGCGCAGTCATACCTGCTCATCGACAAGATCGTCGAGGCCTGCAAGCAGACCGGGGCCGAGGCCGTGCACCCGGGCTACGGCTTTCTCTCGGAGCGCGAGGCGTTCCCGATCGCGCTCGAGAAGGCCGGCATCGTGTTCATCGGTCCCAATCCCCGCGCGATCGCCGCCATGGGCGACAAGATCGAGAGCAAAAAGGCTGCCGCTGCGGCCAAGGTTTCGACCGTGCCCGGCTACATGGGCGAGATCGCCGACGAGAAGCACGCGGTCAAGATCGCCGAGGAGATCGGCTATCCGGTCATGATGAAGGCCTCGGCCGGCGGCGGCGGCAAGGGCATGCGCATCGCCTACAACCGCCGCGAGGTCGAGGAAGGCTTTCCGCTCGCCCGTTCCGAGGCCAAGGCCTCGTTCGGCGACGACCGCATGTTCATCGAGAAGTTCATCGTCGATCCGCGCCATATCGAGATCCAGCTCATCGGCGACAAGCACGGCAACGTCATCTACCTCGGCGAGCGCGAGTGCTCGATCCAGCGGCGCAACCAGAAGGTCATCGAGGAGGCCCCCTCGCCGCTGCTCGACGAGAAGACGCGGCGCGCCATGGGCGAGCAGGCGGTCGCACTGGCCAAGGCTGTCGGCTACGATTCGGCCGGCACCGTCGAGTTCGTTGCCGGGCAGGACAAGAGCTTCTTCTTCCTCGAGATGAACACGCGCCTGCAGGTCGAGCATCCGGTGACGGAGCTGATCACGGGGGTCGACCTCGTGGAGCTGATGATCCGGTCGGCGGCCGGGGAGAAGCTCCCGCTCAAGCAGTCGGACGTGAAGCTCAACGGCTGGGCGATCGAGAGCCGCGTCTACGCCGAAGACCCATTCCGCAACTTCCTGCCCTCGATCGGGCGGCTCGTGAAGTACCGTCCCCCTGAGGAGGGAACGACCGACAGCATCACGGTGCGCAACGACACCGGCGTCTACGAAGGCGGCGAGATCTCGATGTTCTACGATCCGATGATCGCCAAGCTCGTCACGCACGGGCCGACACGGATCGCGGCCATCGACGCCCAGGGCGAAGCGCTCGACGCCTTCTATATCGACGGCATCCAGCACAACGTGCCGTTCGTCACCGCGCTCATGCACCATCCGCGCTGGCGCGAGGGCCGGCTTTCCACAGGCTTCATTGCCGAGGAATATCCCGAGGGATTCAAGGGCCGGCGCGCCGAGGGCGAGGAGCTGACGGTGCTGGTCGCCGTGGCCGCGGCCATCGACCATCTCCACAACATCCGCCGGCGCCAGATCAGCCACCAGATGGCCAACGGATCGGTGGCGTTCGCCAAGCGGCGGGTCGTGGACGTGGGCGGCGAGCGGCAGACGGTCGAGGTCGGTGGCGGCGGCGAGAGCCCGCTGTACGTGAGCTTCATCGGGGCCGACGGCGCGGAAATCCAATCGGTCACGGTGGCCTCGGACTGGGCCGCGGGCGATCCCGTCTGGCACGGCGAGATCGGCGGCAAGACCGTGGCCGTGCAGGTGAGGCCGATCCTCAACGGCGCGACACTCTCCTATCGCGGTGTCCAGGCTCCGGTCTTCGTCTATACGCTCAAGGAAGCGGAGCTGGCCGCGCTGATGCCCGTGAAGGCGGCGGCGGACATGAGCAAGTTCCTGCTCTGCCCGATGCCGGGTCTAGTCAAGGCCATCCACACGAGCGTGGGCCAGGACGTGAAGGCGGGCGACGCGCTGGCGGTGGTCGAGGCCATGAAGATGGAGAACATCCTCAGGGCCGAGCGCGACGGCACGGTGAAGAAGGTCAACGCCAAGCCCGGCGACAGCCTGGCGGTGGATGCTGTCATCCTCGAGTTTGCTTGAGGGCGGGCCGGCTAAGGGTCGGCTCCGGTTGATCGATGCGCCTTCCTTCCCGGGATGGGGAGGGAGGCGTATTTTGTTTGGGCAGCAGGCAGCGGTAAGGATGGGCGAGGTGGTGCGGACGGTGCGGGTCAGGATCGAGGGGCGGGTGCAGGGCGTCGGCTATCGTGTGTGGACGCAGCGGACGGCGCGCGGGCTCGATCTCGAAGGCTGGGTCCGCAATCGGCGCGACGGGTCGGTGGAGGCGGTGTTCCAGGGCGCGCCCGACCAGGTGGCGGCCATGATCGGGGCCTGCGAGGGCGGACCGCGCGGCGCATCCGTTTCCCGCGTCGAGGTGATCGCCGAGGATGGCGGTGGCTTCTCGGGCTTCGAGGTTCGCGAAACGGCGTAGCTTTCTACTTCCGATGGCGCGATGTGGAGACTTGTGTAGGCCCCGACCCCCGGCCTGCGCCGGGGCAGGCTCCGTCGGGGTGACGTTGGTTTTGTGGCAGCCGGTATCCGCAAACGTCATGCCGGCGACGGCCGGCACCCACGTAAGCTTCAATATGGACGCCGAACTGTATTGGAAATGGTCATCGGCAACTGGCGCCTTGTGCCTTTCGCTTCTCCGCCTCCGCGGTCTGGGCACGGCACGCCCCTGGGTCCCGGCTCGCCCCCGGCTCAAGGCCGGGGTCGGCCGGGATGACAACCTGAGTGCGTGACACCCGTGTCATCCCGGCCAAGCGACGGCGTAAGCCGGAGCGCAGAGCCGGGACCCAGGGGCCGCGCGCGCGATCGAAATTGCGGATGGAGCTAACCGAGGCGGGCGGCGGCGCGGCGGAGGCCGTGGATGACCAGCTCGTAGGTCTCCTCGTCGCGCGCCTCCGGGTAGACCATGTACACGGGATAGACAAAACGGCGGGCGCGCTTCGGCTGGCGCAGGCGGCCGCGGACCACATGAGGTTTGACGATGCGGGCCGGAAAATACGCTGAGGCCTCGTTGGCCAGCAGGTACTCGATGCTGATCGAGCCCAGGTCGAGGTGCAGGCCGGGGTTGGTCAGCTCGGGATAGGCCGCGGCATGATCCTGCTGAAAATCGGGGCCCCAATCGACGAAAATATAGTCGCTCGCGGCGCGGCGGCCCGTCAATTTGGCGCTGGTCACGAGCACGAACTCCTCGTCGAAGAGATGCTC
>JAFKKW010000030.1 GCA_017304275.1 Hyphomicrobiales bacterium
CTCCTTGCCGCCCTTGGCGAGGGCGCCCGATGCGAGCGGCGCAAACGCGACGACGGCAGTCAACGCGGCAAGAACGGACGTGCGGATCGTGACGGACATTTGAACCTCCTCGGTCATGGTCCTGGGTCATAGGCTGGCGATCAAGATCAAGGCCCAGCGCAATTCGATGACCTGACGCTACGCCTCAGCCCCTCCCGCCGCTGTTCCGCGCGTGACATCCGCGGTCGCGCATGAAACCTTCGAAAACACGCCGATCAGCCGACGAGAGGAGCCGCATGAGCCCGACCGACCGACCGAAGACGCGCACGCTCACCACCGGACTCGTAGGCCGCGCCACCTGCGTCGTGACCGACGACATGCTGGCTACGGCCATGGGCAGCGGCACGGTGCCTGTCTACGCCACGCCGTCCCTGGTGGCGCTCATGGAGCAAGCCGCCGTCGCCTGCGTCGAGCCTCACCTCGCAATCGGCGAGGCAAGCCTCGGTCTCCGCATCGACGCACACCACACGGCCCCGAGCCTGCCGGGCCAGACCGTGCAGGCCGAGGCGACCCTGACCGCAATCGACGGCCGCAAGCTGATCCTCGCCATCGAAGCCCGGACCTCGACCGAATTGATCGGCACCGCCACCCACACCCGCGTCGTCGTCGACGTCACACGCTTTCTAGCCAAGCTCGCAGCCAAATCCCCCTGACACCCGCCTCCGACGTCCCACAGCGTGCTGAATGCCGAATGCCGCGTGCCCCTACTGCCTACTGCCCACTCCTCCCCACCACCTTTTCCCCAACCGCGCCTCGGGGCCTCCCCGCGGCCACCATTTGCTGCTAAGAAAGCCACAACAAATCCGGGGAGGGACACGATGCGCACTACGCTGTCGATGCTGTTTGTTCTGTTTGCAACCGCGGCGGCCGCCCAGGATGCGCAAACAGCCCCCGAAACGTCCGCGCTCCCCGAAGCTCCCAAGCAGAGCTGCACGAACCCGGACGCCCTGGGTGTGGCCCGCACCGTCGAGATCGACACCACCGGCGGCCCCGGCTTCGGCATGGAGCACTACAAGGCCTATTACTTCCTGCAACCCAAGGAGGTCGTGATCACCTTCGACGACGGCCCGCAGGTCAGAACGACCAAGGCCATTCTCGATGCCCTCGACGAGCAGTGCACCAAGGCGATCTTCTTCAGCCTCGGCAAGATGGCGCTCGGGCTGCCGGAGATCATTCGCGACGTGGCTCACCGCGGCCACACCGTCGGCACGCACACCTGGTCGCATCAGGACTTGCGCAAGAAATCCGACCAGGAAGCCAAGGACGAGATCGAGAAGGGCATCAGCGGCGTGCGCCGTGCGGTCGGCGGGCCGATCGCGCCGTTCTTCCGCTATCCGTACCTGCGCGACTCCCAGGCCACCCTCGCCCATCTCGCGAGCCGCAACATCGCCATGTTCTCGGCTGACGTCGACAGCTTCGACTTCAAGCGCCAGACCGCCGAGAAACTGGTCGAGAACATCATGAAGAAGCTCGAGAAGAACGGCAAAGGCATCCTCCTGATGCACGACATCCAGCCGCACACGGCGAAGGCCATGCCGGCGCTCCTCGCCGCTCTCAAGACGGGCGGCTACAAAGTCGTGCAGATGAAGGCCAAGGACGATCTCAAGACGCTGGCCGAGTACGACAAGATGATCGAGAAGGACGTCAAGGGCTTGCCGGCGTCGGGAAGCGAGCGCCCGCTGTCGAGCGTCGTGCGCACGGTGCCGTGAGGCCCGCACCGGTCATCGGGCCCCTGTGGCCGAGCCGGATAGCCTAAAGCCCGAGCCGGCCAGTCAAAAAAAGATGTCCCGCCTAACGGGCTTCGTCGTTAAACTCCCTAAAAACGCCAAAAGTTGGCGGGAGAGAGTTTTCGATGACCATGAGACGGATACCGAGCCTGGCCTGGCTGGGCCTCGCGGTGTTGTGTGCGCTGGCGCCTGTCCGCGCAGTCGCAGACACCTGCACCGCAGACAGCTTTGGCGACGCCGTCGACGCGTCGGCGGCCGAGCTGCGCGCCTTCAGTGCCGAAACCCAGCCCAAGCTCAAGGCCAAGCTGCAGGCGCTCCGCGACCACAAGAGCTGGTCGGACGCCGACTACGAGACCAAGGGACTGAAGCTGGTCCACGACGCCAAGCTCGACGCCTTCGACGCCGAGGCCGGCGAGCTCCTGGGCAAGATCGACACGCTCGGCAGCCCGGAAAGCGTCGACGGCGCGTCCACCCTGGATTGCGCAAGCCTCGACGACCTCAAGGCCGCCTCGAGCGAGCTCATGGCCGTCATGCGAGCGAAGTCGACGTACCTCATCTCGAAGATCGACCGCGAGATCGGAACCACGCCGGCCGCAGCCGCGCCCACACAGGTGGCGAAGACCGAGCCCGAGCGGACCGAACCGGCACCTCCCGCTGCCACCGCGCCGCCCGCGGCCGCCGCGCCTGCCGAAGACGTGACCGACGCGTTGTCGCCCCTGCGCCGCGCCGATCCTCTGAAAAAGGAGACCGCGCCGCATCCTGCCGTCGCGCCCACGCCGCCCGCAAAGCCCGCGCCGTCCGCGGAGCATGCTCCGGCGACCACGCCTGCGCCGTCGCCGCCTCCCGATGTCGCCGAAAAGGAGACCGACCGCGCGTCGAGCTGGAGCACGACGACGGCCCAGGCCGTCATTCCCCCGCCGCCGATGCCGCGCGACGAGCCGAACTACGACGCGCCGCCTCCCGGCGCGCCCTATGAGCTGCCGCCTCCCGGCGAGGAAGACGGAGACTCGACCACCTTCGATGCCGAAGGCGGCGGCTACACCATCGACGAGATCCGCGAGGCGACCCGCGGCTTCTTCGGCACCGTCTCGACCTCGCTCGCGAGCGTCATCGAGCACGCCTTCCACAAAGCCGGCCGCCCGACGGCCTACGTGCTCGGCAACGAAGGGGGCGGTGCCTTCCTGGCCGGCTTGCGATACGGCGAAGGCACCCTCTATCTGCGCAACGGAGGCAGCCAGAAGGTCTACTGGCATGGCCCATCGATCGGCTACGACCTCGGCGCCGAGGGATCACGCACCCTGTTCCTGATCTACGACCTCCACGAGCCGGATACTCTGTTCCGCCGCTTCACCGGCGTCGACGGCTCGGCCTATCTCGTCGGCGGCGTCGGCATGACCCTTCTCAAGGGCGGACAGGTGACGATGGCGCCGATCCGCTCGGGATTGGGCCTCCGGCTCGGTGCCAGCATCGGCTACGTGCGCTTCTCGCCACGCCCGACCTGGAACCCGTTCTGACGCAGCGACGCCTCAGAAGCCGTAGCCGTAAGAATAGCTGTTGTACGAGCCGCGCGGCGCATGCCT
>JAFKKW010000031.1 GCA_017304275.1 Hyphomicrobiales bacterium
CGACAGGCGGCGCACCGACGGCGGCGCCAGCAGGGAAACGACAAACATGATGACGACGCCGACGGCGGAGAAGAACACGTGCCGCTCGACGAAGTAGTAGGCGGGCAGCCCCTTCTTCAGGGCGACGGCGGGGCTTGCGGCAATGGACAGGACCAGCCCCGTCGCGACCACGATCAGGATGGCGTAGAGCAGCACGTGGTCGACCGTGAACCACCATTCGGCGAGCCGGCTGCGGTCGGCGCGCGAGAACTTCATCGGCCGGCCTGTTCGGCCGCGAGATCGGCCACGAGGCGTTTGAAGGCGTCGCCGCGGATCTCGAAGTTCCGAAACTGGTCGTAGGAGGCGCAGGCGGGGGAGAGAAGAACGACGCTGCCCGCCTGTCCGGCCGAAAGCGCATCGGCGGCGGCGCTTCGCGTCGCCACGTCGAGCGTGCCGCAGCGTTCGAATGCGACGTTCTCGCCAAGGGTGGTGGCGAATTCCTCCGTCGCCTCGCCGATCAGGTACGCCTTGGCAATGCGCGGGAAGTAAGCGGTGAGCGTCGTGATGCCGCCTGCCTTCGGTTTGCCCCCCAGGATCCAGTAGATGTGGCCTGGAAACGAGGCGAGGGCCTTCTCGGTCGAGTCGGCGTTGGTGGCCTTGCTGTCATTGATGAAATCGACGGCGCCGATCCGGCCGACCACCTCGAGGCGATGCGCGAGACCGGGAAAGCTTCGCAGCGCCGCTTGCAGGTCGCCGCCGGCGTGAAACGTCTCGGGCAGTGCCTCGACGGCGGCGATGGCGGCGGCGGCGTTCTGCCAGTTGTGCACACCGCGCAGCGTGGCGATGCCGGCGAGGTCGGCACGCGCGCTGCCATTCTCGTAGAGCTTCGCGTCCTGCGCGTAGATGCCGGGCGCGACCGGCGTGTGTACCGAGATACGGCGGACCTTCGGATTCCCACGCCGCTCCAGAGCGGTGGCGAAGCGCGCTCCCCATTCGTCGTCGATGCCGATCACCGCCATTTCCTCGGCGCTCGAAATGAGGCGGCTCTTGACCTCGGCGTAGTGCTCGATGGTGCCGTGGCGGTCGATGTGATCGGGGGTAACGTTGAGCAGCACGGCGACCGTGGGCTCCGCGCCCGGCGCGAGGTCGATCTGGAAGCTCGACAGCTCGAGCACATGGATGCGGTCCATGGCGGGTGGCTCCAGCGTCAGCACGGCGCGGCCGATGTTGCCGCCAAGTTGTACGTCATTGCCGAAGCTGCGCAGGATGTGGGCGACGAGCGCCGTCGTGGTCGACTTGCCGTTGGTGCCGGTGATGGCGACGACAGGTGCCTGAGGGGAGGTTGCAGCCCGCTCACGGAAGAACAGCTCGACGTCGCCGACCACCTCGACGCCCGCGGCTTTGGCCTTGCTGACCGTCCAGGGCGGCTCGGGATGGGTCAGCGGAACGCCGGGCGCGAGCACGAGGGCTGCGAACGCCGACCAGTCGGCAGACGAGAGGTCAACCAGCGTCGCACCGCCGTCGGCGGCGGTCTTGCGGCCGGCCTCGCTGTCGTCCCAGGCGGCGACGCGCGCGCCGCCGGCCTCGAGCGCACGCACGGTCGCAAGCCCCGAGGCGCCGAGCCCGAAGACGGCGACCGTCCGATCCTTGAAGGCCGTCACGCGAATCATGGGGTGAGGCTAATGCCTTTTTGCGAGCGGTTGAATCGAGCGCGCAGCGAACGGGAACCTGTTGCGTCATTTGGATAAGTGTCTGGATCCCGGCCTGCGCCGGAATAACGGTGCATATCCGTCTCGCCGGACGCCACAAAATGGAACGTCACCCCGACGGGGGTCGGGGTCCAGATGCGGTGCCGCATTGCGAGACCGGGCATCAGCGGAGCTTCAGCGTAGCGAGGCCGATCAGGGCCAGGATCACGGCGATGATCCAGAAGCGTACGACGACGGTGCTCTCCTTCCAGCCCTTCTGCTCGTAGTGATGGTGCAGCGGGGCCATTCGAAAGACACGCTTGCCGGTGAGCTTGTACGAGGTCACCTGGATGATGACCGACAGCGTCTCGAGCACGAACAGGCCGCCGACGATGGCGAGCACCACCTCGTGCTTGGTGGCGACCGCAATGGCGCCGAGCGCGCCGCCGAGCGCAAGCGAGCCGGTGTCGCCCATGAAGATCATGGCGGGTGGCGCGTTGAACCACAGGAAGCCGAGACCGGCGCCGATCAGCGCGCCGCAGATCACTGCCAGCTCGCCGGTGCCGGCGACGTGGTGGATCTGCAGGTAGCCCGCGAACTTGAAGTTGCCGATCAGGTACGAGATCAGGCCGAAGGTAGCGGCGGCGATCATCACGGGGACGATGGCGAGGCCGTCGAGGCCATCAGTCAAGTTGACCGCATTGCCGGCGCCGACGATGACGAACATGCCGACGATGATGAACAGAGCGCCGAAATCGATCAGCGCCGTCTTGAAGAACGGCAGCGCGAGCTTGCCGGACAGCTCCGGCACGGAAAGATGCATGATGACGTAGACCGCGAGCGCGGCCACCAGCATTTCGAGGCCGAGCCGCGCTTTGCCGCCGAAGCCGCTCGACTGCTGCTTGGTGACCTTCAGATAGTCATCGTAGAAGCCGATGCCGCCGTAGGCGAGCGTGACCAGAAGCACGACCCAGACATAACCGTTGGAGAGATCCGACCAGAGTAGCGTCGCGACGGTGACGCTGGCGAGGATCATGAGGCCGCCCATGGTGGGCGTGCCCTTCTTCGAGAAGTGCGACTGCGGGCCGTCCTCGCGAATGGGCTGCCCCTTGCCCTGCTTCAGCCGCAGAAGGTCGATGATGCCGGGGCCGAACAGAAGCACGAACAGAAGCGCGGTGAAGATGGCGCCGCCGGTGCGGAAGGTGATGTAGCGGAAGACATTCAGAATGCCGATCTGATCGCTGAAGGCTACGAGCTCGTACAGCATGTCTTCCCTTTCCCCCTCGGATGCCGAGGCCCCCTACACTACTCAACTCAACTGCCGGCGTTCAACTTCCGGCGCAGAGCTTCGGCAACCGGCCCCATCCGGCTGCCGTTCGAGCCCTTGATCATGACGACATCGCCCGGTTTCAGAACGGCGAACAGACGCTCGCCGAGCGCCTCGGACGTGGCCTCCCAGGTCCCCTGCTTGTCAGGAGCGAGCGTCTCGAAAAGATGCTTCATATTCGGTCCGCAAGCAAAAACCAGATCCGTGCCGGCGGCGTCAACGGCGTCTTTGAGCGCGACGTGGTGCGTTCTTTCCTGCGCGCCGAGCTCGAGCATGTCGCCCAGCACGGCGATGCGACGGGGAAATGCCGCTCTCGGCACGGTGCCGAGCACGGCGAGGGCTGCGCGCATG
>JAFKKW010000032.1 GCA_017304275.1 Hyphomicrobiales bacterium
CGTACTTGATCTCGACGCCGTCTCCGGTGGGCGTCGGCAGGGTGATGGCGAGGGCGCTGAAGTCTATTCCGGCCAGGATGTAGCCGATCGGCGGCATGATGATGTTCTCGACCAGGGTCGAGACGATCGGCGAGAAGGCGGCACCAATGATCACGCCGACCGCGAGGTCAATGACATTGCCCCGCATTGCAAATTCCTTGAATTCGGACAGTATCGACATCTCAGATTTCCTTCCGTCGTCATAAACTCGACTCGTTTCCGAGCCGTGCGCGGATGCTAGGGGAGCCGGGGCAGGCCGGCAATTCATCAAAAAGGCGGGACAACCGCCTCAAAGGAACCACAAGTCCCGCGCAGGTCATCCTGGGCAGCAAGACAACAGGGGAACTCGTCATGATCGAACGGCGCGAGCGAAAGCCCTACTGGCGGCATACGAAGTGGCAGATGCTCGCGAGCCTGGTGCCGTTCGTGACCGTCATGCTGGTGCTTCCGCTCTACGCGGACCGCCTCAACGACAGCAAGTTCATGGGATTTCCGCTCGGCTACTTCCTTTGCCTGCATGGCCTCGTGCTGATCGCGGTCGTCACGGTCGCGAGCTTCGTCAACCGGCAGGATGCCATCGATCATTGGCATGGTGCGCATGAGGACGCTTAAGGGTCGTCCGGGGCGTCCGCGCGCCGGTGCACGGACGGAGCGTTGAGGCATGTCGCACACCCGCCGGACCGGCTACGTCAATCCCCGCCTCGGGACGTACTTCGGCATCTTCATGAGCGCGTTCGTCGCGATCGCGTTGACGACTCTCATCCTCGAGGGACTGGGCGTCCGGGACGAAGCGCTACGGCTGACCATGTTCCTCGGCCCGATCGCGCTTTACGCTGCCATCGGTATCTCCGCGTTCACGCGCGAGCCGATCGATTATTTTGCGGCCGGGCGGCGCGTGCCGGCCTTCTATACCGGGCTGGCACTGGCGCAGACGGCGCTCGGGGCGACGGGTCTCGTTGCTTTGACCGGCGTTTTCTTCCTGATCGGATTCGACGCGCTCTGCTTCGTGATCGGGGGGCTTGCGGGTTTCGTCGTCATGGCCGTGGCGCTGGCGGCTTTCTTCCGCAAGTTCGGCGCGTTCACCCTGCCGAGCTATCTCGGCAAGCGCTTCGACAGCCGGGCCCTGCGGCTCGTCGCAGCGGTCGTTCTCGCCATTCCCATGCTGCTGATCATGGCGGCCGAGCTCAAGATCGGCGCGTATGCGGCGACGTGGTTCTATCCGATGGCCCCATCGGCGGCGGTCCTGGCGCTGGTCGCGGTCGTGGTGGTCACGCTCGCGGCTGGGGGCATGCGGTCGCTCGCCTGGTCGTCGGCGGCGCAAAGCCTCGCCGCCCTTATCGCGCTCCTGGTGCCGGTCGCGATCGTCGCCGTGATCGTCACCAACCTGCCGTTGCCGCAGCTCTCGGCCGGGCCGATCCTGCGCGCCGTCGGTCGCGCGGAGGCGGCGCAAGGGCTTCCCATCATCCTGCCGCCGGCGCTCGCCTTCGACATACCGGGCGAAGGGCTGTCGCTGATCGCGAAACGCTATTCCGATGCATTCGGCAGCGTAGGACCGCTCGCGTTCGTGATCGTCACGCTTTCGCTCGCCGCGGGGCTCGCAAGCGCGCCGTGGCTGTTGCCGCGGGTCGCCGGAACGCCCGGCGTCTACGAAGCGCGCAAGTCGCTCGGCTGGGCCACGCTCTTGTTCGGCATCTCGATGCTGACCATCGCCGCGATTGCGGTTTTCATGCGCGACTACCTGACCGACATCGTGACCGCGGCGGGGCCGATACGTTTTCCGCAATGGTTCGAGACGCTGCAGGAACGCGGCATCCTGACCGTCGCCGCGGAGGCGGGCCGCCCCACCCTCGCGAGCTTCAGCGTCTCGCGCGACGACGTGCTGCTCAGCCTTCCCATCGTGGCCGAGATGCCGGCGGTGCTCGTCTATCTGGCCGCCGGCGGCGTCGTCGCGGCGGCGCTCGCAACGACCGGCGCCGTCGCGCTGGCGCTCGGCAATATCCTCTCCGAGGATATCATCTACGGGCTCGCGCCTGCGCCCGCGAAGGCGAGCTTACGTCTCGTCGTATCGCGCTTGGCGCTCGGGGCGGCCGCGGCGCTGGCGGGCCTGATCGCGATTGCAACTCCCACCGATCCTCTGAACCTGATGCTGTGGGCGATCGCGCTCACCGGCGCGTCGGCCTTTCCGGTGCTCGTGCTCTCCATCTGGTGGAAGCGGTTGAATGTGTTCGGGGCGATGGCAGGGGTCATCACCGGCTTCGGCGTGACCACCCTTGCCATCATCGCCGGCGAGTCCGGGCTCACGGGCACCGACGGGGCGCTTGCGGCGGCGATCGGGCTCCCGGCCTCAGCGGTCGCCGCCCTCGCGGTTGCCTATGCCACGCCCGCGCCGGGACGCCATCTGCTCGAACTCGTGCGCGATATCCGCGTGCCCGGCGGCGAAATCCTCTACGATCGCGAGATGCGCCATCAGCGCCGCAAGAAGATCTGAGCCGCCCGTCGACGAGATCATGGCTTGATGCTTCGGGCCGGTGCGGCCTGCGAGGATCGTATCCGGGGCCTCGCGTCCCGACATAGACCTGGATTGGAGGATCATGTCTTCCCGAGACCGTCTCACGCCTTATCCGGCACGCGAGCCTTTCAACGAAGGTTTTCTCGAGACCGGCGACGGTCATGTGCTCTATTTCTCCGAATGCGGGAACCCGGACGGGGCGCCCGCGCTGATCGTGCACGGCGGCCCGGGCGGCGGTTGCAATCCCGCCATGCGCCGCTTCCACGACCCGCGGCACTACCGCATCATTCTGCTCGACCAGCGCGGGTGCGGCCGGTCCACGCCCAACGCTTCGATCGAGAACAACACGACCTGGCACCTCGTCGCCGACATGGAGCGGCTCCGACATCACCTCGGCATCGAGCGCTGGCAGCTCTTCGGCGGCTCTTGGGGGTCGACGCTGTCGCTCGCCTATGCGGTGACGCACCCCGAGCGCGTTTCGGCGCTGGTCCTGCGCGGCATCTTCCTCCTGCGCCGGAGCGAGCTGCTGTGGTTCTACCAGGACGGGTGCAGCGCGCTTTTTCCCGAGGCGTGGGAGGCCTTCGAGCGGATCATCCCCGAAGACGAGCGCGGCGACATGATCGGCGCCTACTACAAGCGCCTCATCGATCCGGACCCCAAGGTGCATATACCGGCTGCGGAGGCCTGGAGCGTCTGGGAGGGCTCGACCCTGTCGCTGATCGAGGACCCCGTTCGCGTCCGCTCGTTCGCCAATCCGGCCTACGCGCTCGCGTTCGCGCGC
>JAFKKW010000033.1 GCA_017304275.1 Hyphomicrobiales bacterium
CATCCTGCTCGGCGGCGCGCCGCGCTCCATCGCGATCCTCAACGGCACGCTGGCGGCAGCGCTCGGCCTTGGCCTGCGCCTCTGGCTGGTCGGTCTCGGGCTCTGGGCGATCGGGCATTTCGCGGCCGTGTGGGCGGCCAAACGCGATCCGCAATTCGTCGACGTGGTGCGCCGCCACCTGCGCATCCCCGGCCATCTGAGCGCGTGAGGCCACTCCGATGATGAACCTTGCCGAATATCGCCGGACTTCAACCCGTCTCGCGGATTTCCTGCCCTGGGCCGCGCTCGCGGGCGAGGGCATCGTCCTCAACAAGGACGGCAGCTTCCAGCGCACCGCCCGCTTTCGCGGTCCCGACCTGGATTCCGCGGTGCCGGCGGAACTCGTCGCCGTCGCCGGCCGCCTCAACAACGCCTTCCGCCGCCTTGGGTCGGGCTGGGCGGTTTTCGTCGAGGCGCAGCGCCATGGCGCCGGCGCCTATCCGGCGAGCCGCTTTCCCGAGGCCGCCTCCGCCCTGGTCGACGCCGAGCGCAAGGCCGATTTCGAGGAAGACGCCTCGCACTTCGAGTCCAGCTACTTCCTGACCTTCGTCTACCTGCCGCCGGCCGAGGACGCCGCCCGCGCCGAAAGCTGGCTCTATGAAGGCAAGGCCGAGAACGGTCTTGACCCTCATGAGGCGTTGCGCGGCTTCGCTGATCGTACCGACCGCGTGCTTCAGCTCGTCGAGAACTTCATGCCGGAATGCGCCTGGCTCGATGACGGCGAGACGCTGACTTATCTGCATTCGACCGTCTCGACCAAGCGCCATCGCGTGCGCGTGCCCGAGACGCCGATGTATCTCGACGCGCTGCTGGCCGATCAGCCGCTCACCGGCGGACTGGAGCCGCGCCTGGGCGACACGCATCTCCGCATTCTCACGATTGTCGGTTTTCCGACCGCGACCACGCCCGGGCTGCTCGACGACCTCAACCGGCTGGCCTTTCCGTATCGCTGGTCGACGCGCGCCGTCCTTCTCGACAAGACCGACGCCACCAAGCTGCTCACCAGGATCCGGCGGCAATGGTTCGCCAAGCGAAAGAGCATCATGGCGATCCTCAAGGAGGTGATGACCAACGAGGCTTCGGTGCTCGTCGACACCGACGCGGCGAACAAGGCGGCCGATGCCGACCTCGCGCTCCAGGAACTCGGCGCCGACTATGCCGGTCAGGCCTATGTCACCGCGACGGTCGCTGTCTGGGACGCCGATCCGCGCATCGCAGCCGAAAAGCTGCGCCTGGTGGAGAAGATCGTTCAGGGGCGCGACTTCACCGCGATGGCGGAGACGATCAACGCCGTCGACGCCTGGCTTGGCTCGCTGCCGGGCCACGTCTACGCCAACGTCCGGCAACCGCCGATCTCGACGCTCAATCTCGCCCATATGATTCCGCTGTCGGCGGTGTGGGCGGGGCCGGAACGGGACGAGCATTTCGGGCAACCCCCCTTGCTTTACGGCAGGACCGAAGGCTCGACCCCGTTCCGGTTTTCCCTTCATGTCGGCGATGTCGGTCACACGCTCGTCGTCGGACCGACCGGCGCCGGCAAGTCGGTGCTGCTGGCGCTGATGGCGCTGCAGTTCCGGCGCTATCCCGGCTCACAGGTTTTCGCCTTCGACTTCGGCGGCTCGATCCGTGCGGCCGCGCTCGCGATGGGCGGTGACTGGCACGATCTCGGCGGCGGGCTGACCGAGGGCGCGGCCGACAGCGTCTCGCTGCAACCGCTCGCCGGCATCCACCACGTGCCGGAACGAGCGTGGGCGGCGGATTGGATCGTCGCGATCCTGCAGCGCGAGGGCGTGACGATCGCGCCAGAGGTGAAGGAATACATCTGGACGGCGCTGACCTCGCTGGCCAGTGCGCCTGTCAGCGAGCGCACCATCACCGGGCTTGCCGTCCTCCTTCAATCGAACGACCTGAAACAGGCGCTCCGGCCCTACTGCATCGGCGGCGCCTATGGCCGGCTGCTCGACGGCGAGAGCGAGCATCTTGGCGAAGCCTTTGTGCAGGCGTTCGAGACCGAGGGCCTGATCGGCACGGGTGCCGCGCCCGCCGTGCTCGCCTATCTCTTCCACCGCATCGAAGATCGCCTCGATGGCAGCCCAACGCTGCTCATCATCGATGAAGGCTGGCTCGCGCTCGATGACGAGGATTTCGCCGGTCAGCTCCGCGAGTGGCTGAAGACGCTGCGAAAGAAGAACGCCTCCGTCGTGTTCGCTACGCAATCGCTTTCGGACATCGACAGCTCAACGATCGCGCCCGCCATCGTCGAGAGCTGCCAGACCCGTCTGCTGTTGCCGAACGAGCGCGCGATCGAGCCGCAGATCACCGCGATCTACCGTCGCTTCGGACTCAACGACCGCCAAATCGAGATCCTCTCCCGCGCGATGCCGAAGCGCGACTACTACTGCCAATCCCGGCGGGGCAACCGGCTCTTCGAGCTCGGTCTGTCCGACGTGGCGCTGGCGCTCTGCGCCGCCTCCTCGAAGACCGATCAGGCCGCGATCGAGCGCGTCGTGTCGGAGCACGGCCGCGAAGGATTCCTGCCGGCCTGGCTGCGTCTGCGCGGCGTCGCCTGGGCCGCTGACCTCATCCCCAACCTCAATAACCTGGAGACCCAGTCATGATCTTCCGTCGCTCACGCGCGGCGCTTCTTGCCGCGTCGATCCTTTCCGTCCCCGTGGCGATGTCGCCCGTGATGGTCCAGCCGGCGTCCGCGCAATGGGTCGTCTACGACCCGACGAACTACGTGCAGAATGTTCTCTCCGCCGCTCGGGCGCTGGAGCAGATCAACAATCAGATCACCTCGCTTCAGAACGAAGCGACGATGCTGATCAACCAGGCGCGCAACCTGACGAGTCTGCCTTACTCCTCGCTTCAGCGCTTGCAGCAGTCCGTGCAGCGGACGCAACAACTGCTCGGTCAGGCGCAGCGCATCGCCTACGACGTCCAGCAGATCGACCAGGCCTTCACCTCCACCTACGGCAATGCGTCGATCTCCGCCTCCGACCAGCAGCTCGTGGCGCAGGCGCGCGAGCGCTGGCAGAACACCGTCGGCGGCCTGCAGGACGCCATGCGGGTGCAGGCCGGCGTCGTCGGCAACATCGACACCAATCGCGCCGAGATGTCGGCGCTCATCGGCCAAAGCCAGGGCGCGACCGGCGCCCTGCAGGCGTCACAGGCCGGAAATCAGCTCCTCGCGCTCCAGGCCCAGCAGCTCGCCGATCTCACGGCCGTCGTCGCCGCGAACGGGCGGGCTCAAGCGCTGACCGAAGCGGAGCGCGCGGCGGCCGC
>JAFKKW010000034.1 GCA_017304275.1 Hyphomicrobiales bacterium
GTCCGGACGCAGGCGGGCGATGTCGACGGCCATGGCGCGGGCCGCCTCGCGCGCCTCGTCCGCGCTCCGGCTGCCGAGGCGCACGCCGCCGACGTCCGACTTATGGGAGATGTCGTCGGAATGGATCTTGATCACGCAGGCGCGGTAGGTCTTCAGGATCTCGGCAGCAGTCGACGCCACGCTGTCCGGGTCCTTGCACCGGATGGTCTCGGCGACGGGGATGCCGTAGGCCTGGAGCACCGCCTTGGCCTCGAACTCGCTCAGCATGCTTTCGCCGCGCGCGAGGGTACCCCGCATCACCTCGTGGGCGAGATCGCGGTCGAAGACCGCTTCCCGGGGACCTGCGGGCGGCGTGCGCATCAGCTCGTCCTGCGAGCGGCGGTAACGCACGAGCTGCATGAAGCCGTCGATGGCGGGTGCCGGAGTCTCGAAGGTCGGGATGCGGGCCGCGGTGAACATGGCGCGGCTTTTCTGTGCCGCGCCATCGCCCAGCCAGTTGGTGAGCACCGGCTTGGTCCGCGCCTTGCCGGACGCACCGGCGATGGCTTTGAGCACGGCCGCTGCGGCCTCGTCGCTCGAGGCGAGCGCGGTCGGACAGTTGATCACCAACACGGCGTCGGAGGCGGGGTCCGCGAGCAGCGCCGCCATGGCGGCCTCGTAGCGCGCCGGACCGGCATCGCCGATGATGTCGATGGGGTTGCCCTTCGACCATGTGGGCGGCAGGGCCGCGTTCAACGCGTCCATGGTTGCGGGCGAGATCGCGGCGAGCTTGCCGTCGTAGTCCTCGAGGCGGTCGGCCGCGAGCACGCCCGCGCCGCCGCCGTTGGTCAGGATGGCGAGGCGCTCGCCTTCGAGCTTGGGCGTGAATGACAGCATCGCGGCCGCTTCGAACAGTCCGTCGAGATCCTCGACGCGGACGAGGCCGGCGCGACGGAAAGCAGCGTCGTAAACCGCGTCGGAGCCGGACAGTGCGCCGGTGTGGGAGTGGGCGGCCTTGGCGCCGGCTTCATGACGGCCGGACTTCAGCACGATCACGGGCTTGGCGCGTGCCGCCCGGCGCGCGGCGGACATGAACTTCGCCGCCTGGGTCACCTGCTCGACATAGAGCAGAATGGCGCGGGTTTCCGGATCGCCGGCGAGGTAGTCGAGCGTATCGCCGAAGTCGATGTCGGCCATCTCGCCCATCGAGAGGACCTTCGAAAATCCGATGCCGCGGCCTTGCGCCCAGTCGATGACGGCCGTCACCAGCGCGCCGGATTGGGAGAGAAACGCGAGATCGCCCTTGAGCGGCATGCAGTGGGCGAAGCTGGCGTTGAGGCCGATGCGCGGCAGAATGAGCCCGATGCAGTTGGGACCGAGGATGCGCAGGCATGCCGGGCGCGAGGCTTCCAGCATTTGGCGGCGCAGGTCGGCGTCGAGGCCGGCCGTAATGACGACGGCGGCGCGCGTGCCGTGGCGAGCCAGGTCGGCGATCACGCCGGGTATGGTCGGCGGGGGTGTCGCGATGACGGCGAGGTCGGGCGCGTGCGGAAGGGCTGCTACGGACGGGTAGCAAGGGGCTCTGTCGATCGTCGCATGGTTCGGGTTGACCAGCCAGACGTCGCCGTCGAAACCGCTCGTGCGCAGGTTGGATGCGGTGATGCGGCCAACGCTGCCCTCCTTCGCGCTGGCTCCGACAAGGGCGATGGACTTCGGGGCAAACAGGAACTCGAGGTTTCGAACCGTCATTCTGCAATCCTTGGCGCGCTCACGGCAGGTCAGGAGATAGCGCACTTGCGTGAGCGCGGACAGGCGCCTTTCGAAGCACGGTTTGCATTGGATTGATGCGTGGGCCTGTCAGCTCACTCGTCGGAGCGTGTGGTGCCGTCGTGGTTCGGCTCGATGCGGCAGCAAGACTGCGAGGTGCAGGTATCGCAGCAATCACCCTCGGACGCGGGGGGTGCGCTGCCCGCGGTCTGCACGACGTCATGTGTCAGCAGAACGTCGCATTTCGCTTCGAGCAGCGTGAGAGAGACCCGAATCTGCCGCTCCGAATCGGGGGCGTGCACGATGACCACGGCCGCACCGGCTGCGAGGTGGAGTACGAGATTCTGAAACAGCCGCTGCGGCAGGCCGGAGGGCATGGGGCCGCTACCGCGCAAATCCCACGCATCCTGCTTCAAGGCGGAAAACGGCGCGAACATCGCCAATGCCGAGGGGAGGTCTGTGGCAAGGGCGCCGGAGGTCTCGAGGTGATGAATGGTCAGTCGCCCGTCGGTTACGGTCGCCGCTTTCGGCTCGGCGTGCGCAGGGCCGAGCAAGACGAGCACGTCGCACGCGTGGGGAGAAAGTGCTTTCGCGGCGCCGCAGGCCGCGGATGCTTGACCGAATATGCCGATCACGAAACGGTTGCGGGCGGATTCGGCGGCGGCACCCGGCGCGTGCGGATACTGCCCCGCTGGGAAGGGCCCGCCAGGGGGCGATCCGGTGCCTTTCCGGCCCGCCTCGTCTCGTGGGGTCAATCTCATCTGGCTCCGGGCGCAATTCCCCCATCGGCCGCCCAACGGGTTGGTGCGAGCCGCGTTTGCGGATATTGATGCTGCAGTAAGCCCTTGGGGCGTATACGGCGTATGCCGTGTTTGTGAAATTGTGTGACATGATGTGACAGCGGCCGGGCGGTCTTCGGCTGCTAAGGGGTATCCCGCCGATTTCCGAAGGCCTGCCGATCCATGACCGACACGATCCTGATCGTCGATGACGAGCCTGAAGTGCGCACGCTGTTGCGCACCGGCCTCGAAGCCGAGGGATTCTCGGTCGTCGAGGCCGGGAACGGTGCCGAGGCGGAGGCTCACCTCGCGTCGCGCCCGATCAGCCTGCTGACGCTCGACCTGAAGCTTGGGGGGGAGGACGGACTCAAGCTCGCGCGCGACCTGCGGGCGAAGCGCAATACGCCGATCGTCATGATCACGGGCAAGGGGGATCCCATCGATCGCGTCGTGGGCCTGGAGCTCGGCGCGGACGACTACATCGCCAAGCCCTTCCTGATGCGAGAGGTGATCGCGCGCGTCCGTGCCGTGCTGCGGCGTTACATTCCCGCCGAGCAGGGAGGCGCGGCGGAAGCCCCGGTCTCCGACGGCTCACGGTATGCTTTCGACGGGTGGATCATGGATACCCGCCGGCGCGAGGTGACGATGCCGGACGGCTCGCCCTCGGACCTGACGACGGCGGAGTTCAACCTGCTGCAGATCCTGATCCAGCGTCCCGGCCGGGTGCTGTCGCGCGACGAGTTGATGGATCTGCTCAAGGGGCATGACTGGACGCCGATGGACCGGTCGATCGACGGTCCTGGACAAGACCGTGCGCGGCGTCGGGTATGTGTTCGCGGGGACGGTGAAGCGGCTCTAGGTTTTGTTTTTTATCGTGCTTCTTATCGGACTTCGTGAGGGCACGGCTTAGCCATGACCCGGTTCCCACTTTTCCGGCAGCACTCTAGCTCAGGATTTCAACGCGTCACGCAGGGCGACCGCGAGATCGGCGCGCTTGTAGGGTTTGCGCAGGATGGCGACGTCGGCCGCGTCGGGTTTGGCCTCGGCCTCCTCGGCGGCGTAGCCGGTGGTGAGCAGGACCTTGATGTGGGGCGCGTGCTCGCGGATCCACCGCGCCACGTCGTAACCCGAGACGCCGCCTGCCATGACGATGTCGCTCAGGACAAGCTGAACGTCCTCGCCGGCTTCCAGCATGCGGATGGCGGCGGCGCCGTTTTCGGCCTCGACGGCGACATAACCGAGACCTTCCACGCGCTGCAGCGTCAACTCGCGCACCTCGGGATTGTCCTCGACCACGAGCACGGCTTCGCTTGCTTCCGACAGCGGAACCGGCTCCGCGGGACTGGCCTCCGACTGCTTCTCCTCGATCGCCCGGGGAAGGTAGAGATTGACGGTCGTGCCGCGACCGGGTGTGCTCTCGATGGTGGCGTGACCCCCGGATTGCTCGGCAAATCCATAGACGGTGCTGAGGCCGAGACCGGTGCCGCGGCCAGGCTCCTTGGTGGTGAAGAACGGCTCGAATACATGCTCGAGCACTTCCGGCGCCATGCCGTATCCGGTGTCGCTCACCGAGATGAGGACGAACTCGCCATCGCCGGCCATGCCGGCTTCCGCGGCGGTGGCATTGCGGCTTTCGATCACCAGGTTGCCGCCCTCGGGCATGGCGTCGCGCGCGTTGAGGGCGAGGTTCAGGATCGCGTTCTCAAGCTCGCTTGCATCGGCACGGGTGCGCCCGACGTTGCCCGCGAGCATGGTGGTCAGCGCGATGGGCTCTCCGAGGGAGCGCTGCAGGATCTCGGTCAGGTTGAGGATCATCTCGTTGACGTCAAGGATCTGCGGGGTGAGGCGGCGACGGCGCGCGAACGTCAGCAGGCGCTTGGTC
>JAFKKW010000035.1 GCA_017304275.1 Hyphomicrobiales bacterium
AACGTTTCCCACAAGTCGGTGAAAACGGGAGACGGGATCGTGTTGGGCTTTCCGATGGCAAAATATTCGATCGTTACGGGTTTGCCGTCGCGAACGATCGGGATTGCCAGATCAGCCGACGATTCCGAGACTTTGGACGCCGGCAGGATGCCCGAGCCGAGTCCCATATCCGCCCAGTCCTTGATCGCGGCATAGCTGCTGGCTTCGCCGGGATAGCGGTTCAATACGCAGCAACTGTCGTCGAAAAGCCGTTTGGTAACCTGCGCGAGTCCGCAAGCGTTCGGAACGAGGACGAACTGCTCGTCGGCGATTTCCGCGAGCGTGACTTGGCGGGCGTGCCTCCACCGCTCTCGTTCTTCCTTGCGCGGAATGAAGAGCAGCGGCTCCGTATAGATGCTTTGGATCATACAGTCCGGCAGAGAGTGCGAGCGCAGGTCGAGGGGTGCGAGGATGATGTCGATCTGGGAGCGCTTCATGAGCTCGCAGAGATCGACCAAGTTGCATTCGCGATAGACAATCTCGATGTCGGGCCGCTGCGTCTTAGCCGACTCGAAGGAAATCTCCGCCATGCGAATGCCCACGCAAGGGGAGATGCCGACGCTCACGTTCAACGCCTTGCCGGTCTGCTTCGCGAGATCGCGAACGCGCTCGAACGCCTTCAGGGCTTCGAGGACGGCCGGCAGCATACGCTCGCCGTACGCGGTCAGCGCTACGCTGCGTGTGGTGCGGCGGAAGATACGATGGCCGAGATCGGCTTCGAGTTGCGCGATGCCGTTGGACAGGGTGGGCTGTGTCACCGCGCAGCGCGATGCTGCGGCAACGAAAGAGCCTTCCTCCACAAGCGCACGAACATATCTAAGCTGCTGTAGATTCATAGGAAACGTCCCGCCGCGATGAGGATGTGTATGCTATCGTACACCTTCTTCACCGGATTGAGAACCTATAGAAGCACACTATAGAGCAACCATATTCCCGCTACTGCCACATATATAGATTTATTGAATGGACTGCATTGGCAAAGAGAATTTCACTTCGCTAGGCTGCAGGCGGTAGCTTTCACCAAGTTTGCAATCAGGAACCGTTAATTAACGACGGTCTAAGGAGGAAAACCGGTGAAAAATCTTCTGAAATCAAGCGTTTGTGTATTGGCACTGCTGGCGGCGGGGTCGTCTCTGTCGGTGGCTGACGAGACCTGCAACTCGCCGTTCACCAACGCGTTGATCAAGGGGCAAGAGGATTATCTGCACGTCTGGACGCTTGGTGAGGTCGGGGTCGGCGACGAATCCGACAAGCTGGTGACGATCGACGTGCAGCCACACTCGCCGACGTTCGGCAAAGTGGTCCATTCCGTGTCGGTCGGCGGTCGGGGCGAGGCGCATCATACCGGCTTCACCGATGACCGCCGCTTCCTGTGGGCCGGGCGTCTGGATGACAACAAGATCTTCGTTTTCGATCTCATCGATCCGTCGAAGCCCAAGGTCGTCAAGACCATCACCGATTTTGCCGACAAGACCGGCTTTGTCGGTCCGCATACGTTCTACGCGACGCCGGGCCGCATCATGATCCAGGCGCTGTCGAACAAAGACACGCATGACGGCCAAACCGGCATCGCGGTCTACAACAACGCGGGCGATCTCGTCTCCTCCCACAAGATGCCGCTCGATAATGGCGGCGACGGCTATGGGTACGACATCGGCATCAACCCGGCCAAGAACGTGATGCTGACGTCGAGCTTCACCGGCTGGACGAACTACATGATGGATATGGGGCAGATGGTGAAAGACCCCGAGGCCATGAAGAAGTTCGGCAAGACGATGGTGTTGTGGGACTACAAGTCCATGAAGCCGATCAAGACCATGGAGGTCCCAGGCGCGCCGCTCGAGATCCGCTGGTCACTGAAGCCCGATGACAACTGGGCGATCACAGCGACGGCGCTCACGTCGAAGCTGTGGCTCGTCAAGCAGGACGAGAAGGGCGAGTGGCAGGCGAAGGATGTGGGCACCATCGGCGACCCGTCCAAGATCCCGCTTCCCGTCGATATCTCGATCTCGGCCGACGCAAAGGGCCTCTGGGTCAATACGTTCATGGACGGCACGACACGCTACTTCGATATCTCGAACCCCGAGGCGCCCAAAGAGGTGTACACCAAAAAGATGGGCAGCCAGGTCAACATGGTCTCGCAGAGCTACGACGGAAAGCGCGTGTATTTCACGACGTCGCTGCTCGCGAACTGGGACAAGAAGGGCGAGGATAACGAGCAATGGCTCAAGGCCTTCGACTGGGATGGCAAGGAGCTGGTGGAGAAGTTCGCCGTTGACTTCAAGGCGGAGAAGCTGGGCCGTGCCCATCACATGAAATTCTCTGCGAAGACGAAGGCTGCAGCCCTCGGAGAATAGGAGTGTCGCTGATCAGCGGTGCTTTACGGTTCCTCCCGTGGTTCCCACGCCACGTCCTGACCGGCTGTGCCTTGCTTTCGTTGTTTGCTTTTCCCGTTTCCGTTGCGGGCAACGAGCAGGGTGCGGCCGGTCAGGTTCATCCCCGGGAGGGGACCTATACGCTGCAGAAGATCCAGCCGGCTCCGTCCGGCTGGGTACTTGAAGACAGCGTGTGGATTCCTCGGCGTCTTTCGAGCTACATGAAGGGGAAGATCACGCTCTTCTCCTTCTTCTATGCCACCTGCCGGGATCCCGAAGGATGTCCCAAGTCGTGGGACGCGTTCAACGCCGTTCACGATGCGGTCAAGAAGAACCCGAAACTTCAGGGGAAGGTGCGGCTGGTCTTTCTCAGTCTCGATCCCAAGGTCGACACGCCGGAAATGATGTCGTTCTTCAAGACGTCGATCAGCACGCCCGAGGCGCCCTGGTCATTTCTGACGACGTGGTCTGAGTCCTTCCTCGCTCCCATTCTCAACGAGATGTACGTGCCGGCGGCACGCGAGGCCGACGACGCGGGCAAGGCGACCGACGTCATCAACCACCTCGTCAAAGTATTTCTAATCGACAAGGAGGCCACAGTGCGTGAGATCTATACGACCAGCTTCCTCGATCCCGACGTGATACTGGCCGACATCGGAACGCTGCTTCTCGAAGAAGAATGACAACACGATAGGGATGGAAATGAAGAGAAAACGACAACTCCCCCTCGCAGTCCCCATATGTACCTCGGCGCTGACGATTTTTCTGATCGGCCATTTGTGGTCCGGATCCGCCTCGGGCGATCCTGTGACGCCCCTTCCGCTGGGTCTTCCGCCCCTTGAGGCGCACCAGCGTCCCGTCAAGAAACAAGTCGACCTCGGACGCAAACTGTTCTTCGATCGCCGGC
>JAFKKW010000036.1 GCA_017304275.1 Hyphomicrobiales bacterium
TCGCGCTCCTCCGCCGTCCACGACTTGACGAGATCCCAAGCCGCGTCGAGCGCGGCCTCGTCGTAGAGCAGCCCGACCCAGAACGCCGACAGTGCGCAGATGCGCGGCCAGCGCCCGCCGTCCGCACCTCGCATCTCGAGAAAACGCTTGAGCCGCACCTCGGGGAAAAGCGTCGTCAGGTGATCGGACCAGTCTTCGAGCGTCGGCTGCACGCCGGGCAGCGCCGCGAGCTTGCCCGCCATGAAATCGCGGAACGATGCGCCCGCGACGTCGATGTAGCGCCCGTCGCGGTAGACGAAGTACATCGGCACGTCGAGCGCATAGTCGACGTAGCGCTCGTATCCCATGCCGTCCTCGAACACGAACGGCAGCATGCCCGTGCGGCGCCAATCGGTCTCGCGCCAGACCTCGCTTCTGAGCGACTTGAACCCGTTGATCCTGCCCTCCTCGAACGGCGAGGAGGCGAACATCGCCGTCGCGATCGGCTGCAGCGCGAGGCTGACGCGCAGCTTCTTCACCATGTCGGCTTCGCTGCCGAAGTCGAGGTTCACCTGGATGGTGGCCGTCCGATACATCATGTCGAGGCCGCGCTTGCCGACCGTCGGCATGTAGCGCGTCATGACCGCATAGCGCGCTTTCGGCATGTGCGGTGTCTCGGCCAGCGTCCACTTGGGCGAGAAGCCGACGCCGAGAAAGCCGATGCCGAGGTCCTCGCCGACGTCGAGCACCTGGTTCAGGTGCTCCTGCGTCTCGTCGGCCGTCTCGTGGAGCGTCTTGAGCGGTGCGCCTGAAAGCTCGAATTGCCCGCCTGGCTCGAGGCTGATGGTGCCGCCCGGCTGCCCATCGGGCCGCTTGAGGGCGATGATGTTGTCCCCCTCGAGGATGGGCTCCCAATCGTAGCGGACGATCAGGTGCTCCATCAGAGCCCGGATTCCGCGCGGACCGGCATAAGGCACCGGACTCAGCGCCTCGGTATGGAAAACGAACTTCTCGTGTTCGGTGCCGATGCGCCAGGCATCTTTCGGTTTTTCGCCGGCGGCGATCCAGGCGACGAGATCGTCCCGGGTGCGCGCGAGCGGGCTGGGGGCCCCATCCTGGCGGGTCGACATTCGTGGGGGCCTCTGGAAGTGCGGGGCTCGGTTCGGCAGGAGTTATGGCGACACGCGGGGGCGTAAACAAGGGGTACACGAGAGCTGCCCGGTTCTCGGGCGCCGCCGCAATCGGCCGCTCAGCGGGGCGGCGAAAGCGGAACGCAAACCGAGACCCGCTGCAGGTCCTCCGGAATCGCCTCTGATCCTACGCAGGCTTCGAGCCGGCGGATCATGAGGGCCGTATGGTTCTGGCGCAGGCAGTCGACGAACAGCGGGATGCCGGCGGCATGGCAGCGCCCGATCTCGGCCATGACGAACGACGGGTCATCGGTGTTCGGCCGCTGCGGCTGCGAAAGGTCGATATAGGGTTCTATGAAGACGTTGGGTCCGCTCGGCCGCCGCCAGTCGCCGCCGCGGTCTCCGCCCCGATCGCCGGCCGCGAGCGATCCCGCCCAGCTCGCGACGAGCAGGGCCGATAGGATCGGGAGTTTTCCTTGCATCACCATCTCGAGCCGCGGATTGGGCGGGCGCACGGGCGAGGCACGCCTCGCGCCAGCCCGCGATGATAGATGTGGCTCGTAAACGAATCGCTCACGAAGGCGGTCGCACATGAAACACGAGGCCATGCTGGCCGGTGGGGTCATCGTCGGCGGGATCGTCATCGCCGCGCTGACCCTCGATGGCACGACAGTCCCCAACAAGAAGCTGCCCGGCGGAACGGAAGTCTGCACCTATCACGCAGGCCCGATGGACGCCGAGATGATCGACGACGGCGGAGACGCGGGCCAGCGCATCCTGCGCGCGATCCTCGCTCTCGATCGCAAATGCGAGTTCGTCACGCTGGCGCTGCCCGACGGCACGCGTCAGGTGATGAAGCTCGGCAAGGAAGGCCGCAAGCCCGGCGACCGCGGCCCCGGCAGCATCCCGACGTTCTAGGTTTTCTGGCTGAGGTCGAAGCGCCCTCACCCGGAAGCGATTTGCGATCGCTTCCGACCTCTCCCACCGGGGAGAGGTAAGGGAGGCGCCCTCTTCCACCTCTCCCCACTGGGGAGAGAGCCTGCCCCGGACTTGATCCGGGGTCGCGCAGCGGTCCATGCGAAGCACGGCTTCGCCATGACGCGCTGCGCGGGTGAGGGGGCGCTGCACTGCCTCGAACGAAGACGAAAGCTCTCGCCTCAGCGCCCTCGATCGGCAGCGAGAATGTCCCGCGCCTTGGCGCAGTCCTCTTCCATCTGGCGCACGAGCTCCTCGGCGCTGGAAAATTTGCGGTCGTCCCGCACCTTGTCGATGAAGCTCACCTCGATCGTGCGTCCGTAGATCGCCTCGTCGAAATCGAACAGAAACACTTCCAGCACCGGCATGCCGTCGTCGAACGTGGGCCGCGTGCCGAGATAGGCGGCTCCGTCGAGCGCGCGCCCGTCCAGCGTTACGCGCACGGCGAAGATGCCATGCCCGAGTGCCGTCCCCTTCGGTAGTGCGACGTTGGCGGTCGGAAAGCCAAGCCCGGTGCCCCGCTGGGCGCCGCCGATCACGGGACCCGCGACACGCCACGGCCGTCCGAGCGCGTCCGCCGCGCCCCGCACGTCGCCTTCCGCGAGCAGGAGACGGATGGCGGTCGACGAGAACGGCTCACCGCGTTCCGCGACGGGCTCGACGACGGCAACCGCGAAGCCGTGCGCCGCACCCGCAGCCTTGAGCGTTTCGACCGAGCCGCCGCGGTTGCGCCCGAAAAAGAAGTGATAGCCGACCACGACTTCGGCGACCGCCAGCGCGCCGACCAGGATCTCCTCGATGAAGCGCCCCGCATCGAGTGCCGCGAGCTTGCCATCGAACGGGAGCACGATGGCCACGTCGAGCCCGAGGTCCTCAAGCACCGCGAGTTTCTCGTCGAGCGGCGTCAGGCCGAAGTGCGGCGCGTCGGGTTGGAAGAACGCACGCGGATGCGGCTCGAACAGCAGCACGCCGGACGGCCGCCCGGCGTGCTTCGCATCCGCGATCGCGCGACCGATCAGGGCCTGGTGCCCGCGATGCACGCCATCGAAGTTGCCGAGCGCGAGCACGGCACCCTTCGCCTCGGGCGGAACCGCGTCGGAGCCGTGGACGACCCGCATGGTGCGTTTCTCTTTGAGCCGCGCCTGCGTCACGCCGCCGGACGGCTGGGCACCATGAGCTGCGCCTCGCCCGTCAGCACCGGCTTGCCGTTGACCGCACACACCGTCT
>JAFKKW010000037.1 GCA_017304275.1 Hyphomicrobiales bacterium
CCAACGTCAAGGTCGTGGACACGTTCCCCGAGAACAGTCATCCGCCGATCGTCTATCCAGTCGCGCTGACGGCCTCTTCCTCCAATCCGGAGGCCAAGGCGTTCCTTGCCTTCCTGTCGACGGCGGACGCGGCCAAGGTCTTCGAGGACGAAGGCTTCACCGTACTGAAATAGCTCTTCCCGCGCCGCGACCCGTCATTCCCGCCAAGCAACCCCGGCCTTGCGCCGGGGGAGCGCAGAGCGGGGACTCCGGCGCACGACTCCTATCGAAAAGAATCTCCTGCGCCTTCTGCGAGGCCCGCGCGACACCCGTTCGTCAAACGTCGTTGAGGTCGGACTCGAACGCAACGAGCTCTGCGCGCGCCGCCTCCACCGCCCGATCCTCGATCCGCCGGTAGGCCGCAACCAGCGCGCGCCCGAATTCCGTCAGCTCCGCCCCGCCGCCATGCGCACCGCCCGCCGCGGTGGTCACGATCGGCCGCTTGAAAAGCTTGCTGAATTCATCGACCAGCAGCCAGGCGCGCCGATAGGACATGCCGAGGTCGCGCGCAGCCGAAGAAATCGAGCCCGTACGCCCGATGGCTTCCAGCAGATCGGCCTTACCGGGGCCGATCTGACGATCATCGGGAAACACGATCCGAAGTCGCAGCGCCGCGCGAGACAGCGGTCCCTGCTCCGCAAGCACCTTGCGCCGCGTGGCCTTCGTCGCGACCGGTTTACGTTTGCCTTTCGTCGGCGCCATGGTGACGGAATACCCTCTGCCTATGATCGTCTTAGGTTCTACAATGCGTCAGGGGCCGAGGCGAGGGCCTGTCGCGAGGACACGAGGGGCCGGAGGTGATGGGCGCCGCTGGCTCACGCAGGCACGCCGATATTGTCCTCGACACGGACGCCTCTCTGAAAAGACCCGCAATGATCGACCCCGGAAGGATGCGCATGGAGTCCAAGCTTTTCATCGACGGCACCTGGACCTCCCCTGCCCAGGGTGGAACCATCGACGTGATCGATCCCGCCACAGAGCGCGTGTTCGCCGCCATCGGCGCCGGAACAGCCGCCGACATCGATCGCGCGGTCGCCGCTGCCACACGCTCCGGACAAGGCCCGTGGTCGCGAACGACCGGTCGCGATCGCGCCGCGATCCTGCGTGCCATAGCATCGGGCCTCGAAGCGGAGGCGGACGCGCTAGCGCGTCTCGAGGTGCGGGATAACGGCAAGCCGCTCGCCGAAGCCCAGGGAGATATCGCCGACGCCGTCTACTGCTTCAATCTCTACGCCGCCTATGCCGAGCAGTTGGATGCGAAGCAGGGCGAGGCCGTCGCCGTCCCCGACTCGCGCTTCAGAACGACAGTGAAATATATGCCGGCTGGCGTGGCGGGGCTGATCGTGCCCTGGAACTACCCGCTGCTCATGGCGGCCTGGAAGGTCGCCCCGGCGCTCGCAGCCGGCTGCACGCTGGTGCTGAAACCGTCCGAGGTCACGTCGCTCACCGCGCTCGCGTTGGCCCGCATCTGCCACGCCGCGGGCGTGCCGGCGGGCGTTGTCAATGTCGTCACCGGATTGGGACGCGACGCGGGCGGCGCACTCGCGGCCCATCCCGACGTCCGCAAGCTCGCCTTCACGGGGTCAGTCCCGACCGGCATCGCCGTCGCCACGGCAGCCGCCAAGGACGTCAAGAGCCTCAGCCTCGAGCTGGGCGGCAAGTCGCCGATCGTCGTGTTCGACGATGCGGACCTCGAGCAGGTCGTCGAATGGGTCATGTTCGGCATCTTCTGGAACCAGGGCCAGGTCTGCAGCGCCACCTCGCGGCTGATCGTGCAGTCCGGCATCGCCAGCCCGCTCGTTGAGCGCCTGTCGGAGGAAGCCAGGAAGATCAAGATCGGCGACGGAATGAGTCCAGGCGTCCAGCTCGGTCCGCTCGTCAGCCGTTCGCAATACGACAAGGTGATGGGCTACATCGAGATCGGCAAACGCGAGGCGTCCCTCGTCTGCGGCGGCGGACGCCCGGCCGGCTTCAACGCCGGCTATTTCGTCGAGCCGACGATCTTTGCAGACGTCTCGCCCGAGGCTCGCATCTGGACGGAGGAGATCTTCGGCCCTGTCCTTTCCGTCGCCGCATTCGAAACCGAGACCGAAGCGCTCGCGCTCGCCAACGGCTCCGAGCTCGGTCTCGCCGCCGCCGTCATGACACGGGATATGGAACGTGCCGCGCGCGTAGCCGACCGCTTCGAGGCAGGCGTCGTCTGGATCAACTGCTCGCAACCGAATTTTCTCGAGCCGCCTTGGGGTGGCGTGAAGAAAAGCGGCATCGGCCGCGAGCTCGGCATGTGGGGACTGATGAATTTCCTCGAGCCGAAGCAGATCACTGCCTATCAGAGCACCGAGCCCTGGGGGTGGTACCTGAAACCGCATGCCAACGGCTGATTGACCCGGCACGGCGACCTCGTTACGCAGTCCGCCAGACTCCACTCAGAGCCCACGGGCGCGTCCGATGCCGAGAGACCATCGCCATCACGACCTCTTGCAAACAGACCGTGACACCGCGGAGCTGATTGCTTTCCTCACCAATCCAGCCTCCTACGACCCGCCTGTTGACCGCATCGAAACCATCGAGACGCACGCCGCGCGCGTCATCCTGGCTGGTACCAAGGCATACAAGATCAAGAAGCGCATCAAGCTGCCGTTCCTCGATTTCTCAACGCTTCCCCGTAGGCGCGCCGCGCTCGAACGGGAGCTGGAGCTCAACCGGCAGCACGCGCCGGAGATCTATCTCGGTCTCACCGCCATCAGCCGCAGACCCGACGCAACGCTCGCCTTTGGAAATGAGAACCCGATCGAGGTCGCACTGGTCATGAACCGGTTCGATCAGACGCAACTTCTCGCACACATCGCCGCTGAGGGGCTTCTCTCGCCGGACATCGCCAGGGAGCTGGCCGGCATGGCCGCGCGCTACCATCGCGCCCTGCCGCCCGTCACCGGCCTCTCGGGCGCGCAGATCATGCGCGATACCGTGGACGCCCTCGCGACCTCGTTGATCGCCGATGCGCCGCCCGAGGCCGAGCTCCCGGCCAAGGAGTTCGCCGCGCGCAGCGCGCGTGAGCTGAACCGCCACAGCGCGCTGCTTGACGCGCGTGGAGAAGCCGGGCTCGTACGCCGTTGCCATGGCGACCTGCACCTCGGCAACATCGTCCTCATGCACGGACGCGCGATCCCCTTCGACGCGCTCGAGTTCGACGAGCGCCTCGCCACCATCGACGTGCTGTACGACATCGCGTTCCTGTTGATGGACCTGGACGTGAAGGGCGATCGCGC
>JAFKKW010000038.1 GCA_017304275.1 Hyphomicrobiales bacterium
TCGCAAGCAAGGAGGCTTGCACCAGAGAAACAGGGGTCTTCTTCATGACCAGTGTACTCCTGAGCGTTAACTTCTCCCGGGTGTGCCGCGTTCTTATTTTTATTCTTCACTCTTTCCGTGCGGCACGTACGCAAAGAGGAAGCTGCTTGCTCCATCGCTGACGGGCGAGAAAAGGAAAGCGCCAACGCATGCGCGTTGGCGCTTTCAAGTTGCCACGCAACAGTGGAGGAGTTGGGAAGACAGGACGATCCTGCGAAGGCGAGCCCGCACCACATGATTACGGCTGGCCCCATTTGAGCATGCTCTTGTAGAGCGCGAGGCCGACCATGGGCTCGACCGACGACAATTCCTTACGCGCGTAGCAGTGCTTGCGCAGGAACGCGGCGAGTTGATCGTGCGTTTTGCAAATGACCTCGATCATGAGGTCGTACCTGCCCGCCGCGAACAGGACGTAGGTCACTTCATCGAGGTCGCTGAAATAGCGCGCCGCCTTTTGCGGATCCTGGCCGGGCACAAGCTTGAGTCCCACCATGGCGAACGCGTCGTAGCCCATAGCCATGGGATCGGCGACGCCGATGATGCGAAGCACCTTCGATTGAATGAGCTGGCCGACGCGATTGCGCACCGCGCCTTCGGAAATGTCGAGCTGCCGCGCGATCGCCGTGAACGCCGCACGCCCGTCGTTCTGGAGGATCTGGATGATCTGGAGATCGATACTGTCGAGCGCCACGGCTTCGCTGCTGCTCGAGGAGGCCTGTTCCGCTGCGTCCGCATTGGCCGCTGACGGCGCCCATGCGACGAGACCTACCGGCTTCTTCTGGTCCATGCGATCACCCCACCGCATTCGTAACTCGCAAGAACTCGCGCTTATTATTTCGAAATTTTTATACCACCCACCAAAAAATTACGCAATACGAAAAAATATGACCCAATCTCTACGAATTCACTCGACCTGTCGCGACGTGTCGTATAATTTGCAGGTAGTTCGGATCTGATGAGGATCAGTCACATGAGAAACTGGCAGCCCCGCAGGCGGCCAAGCCTCATCGCGGCGCCTAGCCTCCTGGGCGCGCTGGTTGCTTGGCGCGCGGGGCGGCGCCGGTCCTCGCAAGCGACATCCTGGTGCATGGTGGCGCTGATCGGTCGCTCCCGCCGTTCCTGCCTCGGCTTGTGAGGAGGAGGCGGGATGACGTTTACGCCTCAGTCGAGCTGTCTTTTGTTGATCGATCTCCAGGCACGCCTCATGCCTGCGATCGCGGAGTCAGTACGGGTGCTGGATACCGCGAGGCGCCTTGCCGAGACGGCGCGCCTCCTCGACATCTCCATTTATGCGACCGAGCAAAATCGATCCGGGTTGGGCGAGACCGTGGGGGCGTTGCGCAGCTTCGCGCTCTCCACTTTCCAAAAGATGCATTTCGACGCCACGCGCGAGCGGGCCTGGATGAGCTTCCTACCGAATGATCGCGACGATATCGTCGTATGCGGGACGGAAACGCACGTTTGCGTCTTGCAAACCGTGAGAGGGCTTCTCGCTCAGGGACGCAGGGTCCAGGTCGTGAGAGATGCCGTGGGATCGCGCAGCGCAGACGATCGGCAGGCGGGATTGCACAGCATGGAACGGCACGGCGCGGAATTGGTGACATCGGAGATGGTGGCATTCGGTTGGTTGCAGACTTGCGACCATCCGCGATTTCGCGACGTTCTAAAAATCGTAAAAAAAGTTGGGAGAGAAGGCCAGGACAATGAATTACAATCAACCAGGGTCCCTTGATGCAAGGGGCGCGCACGCGGCAAGTAGCGGGGACGAGGGCGCCCCCTTCGTCCGCCCCAAAGAGCGTTTTCTCGAGCTGCGGTCGTATCCACCTGCTCACAAAGCTTTCGTGCTCGGTGTGCTCGGTTGTCTTCTGTTCCTTGGCGTGTGGGAGGCGGCGCACTATTCGACGACCGCCTCGTCGCGCAAGTTCATGCCGCCCGTTTCCGATGTCGTCCAAGCGCTCTACACGCTATTTGCGGAGCGCAGCTTCCTGCAGGACGTCATCGTCAGTTGCTATCGTGTGTTCGCAAGCTTCCTGATGGCCTCACTCGTTGCCGTTCCACTCGGCATCGCGATGGGCTGCTTCGGCAACCTGAAGGCGCTGCTCAATCCCATCCTTTCCGGATGGCGTTATCTGCCGGCAGCTTCGTTCATTCCGCTGCTGCTGGTCTGGTTCGGCCCCACGGACCCCGCGAAGCTCGCTCTTCTGTTCATCGGCGTGACGTTCTTCCTGGTGACCCTCGTGCTCGACAACACGCTTGCCGTGCCGAAGGAGTTCGTGGAAGCCTCGCTGACGATGGGAGCATCGCGGCATGAGGTGGTCTCGCGTGTCGTGGTGCCTGCTGCCATGCCGGCGATCTTCGATTCCATGCGCAACATGATCGCGGTGGGATGGACCTATCTGGTGATCGCGGAGATCGTGGGTGCACAGGACGGCATCGGCGCCGTGATGATGCGGGCGGGCCGCTTCCTGAACGTCGACGTCATCATGGCCTGCATCCTGATGATCGGCATTCTTGGTGTTTTGACGGACTTGCTGTTCAGGCTCGCGCAGCGTTTCCTGTTCCCCTGGAGCATCGAGCGGAGATAGCCAGCATGACGACACTTGCCATGACCAAGTCCAGCTCGCTCGACACCGCGCGGACTGTTCCGCCGCTCCGTGTTTCGAACGTGACGAAGACCTACCTCAAGGGGACGTTCAAGACGCTCGACAACGTCTCGTTCTCTCTGCATGCGAACGAGATCACCGCGTTCGTCGGACCTTCGGGATGCGGAAAGACGACCATGCTGCGCATCATCGCCGGCCTCGAATATCCGTCGAACGGCCGGGTGGAAGCGTTCGGCAAGCCCGTGCTTGGGCCGGGGCCGGATCGCGGCATGATCTTCCAGGCCTACACCTCGTTCCCTTGGCTCACGGCGAAGCACAATGTCGAGTACGGCATGCGCGTGATGGGTATCCCCAAGGCCGAGCGCCAGGAGCGCGCGCGCGACTTCCTGAAGCTGGTCCATCTCGAGCGCTTCGCGGATGCCTATCCGAAGAGCATGTCGGGCGGCATGAAGCAGCGTGTGGCGCTGGCGCGGACGCTTGCGCAGAACCCGAGCATCCTGCTCATGGACGAGCCGTTCGGCGCGCTCGATGCGCAGGTGCGCTGGGAAATGCAGGAGCTGATGATCGAGCTGATCGAGCGCGAGCAGAAGACGGTCGTTGCCATCACGCACGACATCGAGGAGGCGATCTATCTCGCCGACCGCATCATCTTCTTCACGCG
>JAFKKW010000039.1 GCA_017304275.1 Hyphomicrobiales bacterium
CGAGGGAGAGGCGTGCATTGACGGGCACGCTGTAGCTCATGACGTGCAGGTTCGAACGCGCGAAGTCGACGATCTTCTCTCCGCTACTGGTCTTGATGTAGGCGTCCTCGATGTTCCACTCGCGCGGAACCGTCCAATCGAAGGCTTGGGTGCCGGTCGGCACCTCGTGCACCTCGATGTCGACGTGCTCCTTGAGCCGCTTGAGCGTGGCACGGACGCCGTTGCCGGTGATGCTGCGGCAGATCGGATAGATGGCAGCGGCCAGGGCATGAATCTGGCCGCCGATATCTTGCGGGTGAGTTGCGGTGCAGACGGTGGCCTCGAGGGTCATCGCGCGCTGGGCCTTCTTGAAGCTGCTAGGCCGTGACCGGCTCCTCCGAGCCGGTATGCAAGCTCTTGCCCGTGAAACGGAGCGCGCCGTCGATGACGCCCTCCGCCATCAGCTTGCGGATGTGACCGATGCGCTGGTAGCGGGGTCCTTCGAATTCCTCCAGCGTCACTTTGCTGGCGGTATAGGCAGCGTAAAGCTGTTCGGCGCCCTTGCGCGCGTCCCACTGCGGCTTGAACTCGGGGAGCACCCGTTTGATCTTCTCGAAGCTCACGCGATAGGAGCGCTTGTCGGGTCCGGCGTCGGGAGCAAACGCGAGGTCGCAGTTGGGAACCACCGCCGCAACGATCTCGGCGAGATCCCGGATGCGGTAGTTATGGTCCGTCTGCCCCACGTTGAACGCTTGGTTGAAAACGCGCTCCTCGGGGGCCTCCGCCGCTGCGATGAAGGCGCGTGAGATGTCTTCGATATGAACGATGGGGCGCCAAGGCGAGCCGTCGGATTTGAGATAGATCTTCCCGGCCGTGACGGCGTGCGCCACCAGGTTGTTGAGCACGATATCGAATCGCAGCCGCGGCGAGACGCCGTAGGCGGTTGCTGGGCGCAGATAGACGGGACAGAAGCCGTCGCCCGCGAGGCGCGCCACCTCTTGCTCGGTCCGGACCTTCGACTCGCCATACGCCGTCACCGGGTTGAGCGGGGCGGTCTCGTCGATCAGCTCCTCTCCGGCCTTTCCGTAGTTGCTGCATGAGGACGCGAAGACGAACCGTTTGACGCCCGCCTCCTTGGCCAGGGTGGCGATGCGGACACTGGCGCGATGATTGATGGAGTAGGTGGTCTCGGGATCGAGATCGCCAAGGGGATCGTTGGAGAGGGCTGCGAGATGCAACACGGCATCGACGCCGTCGAAATCGGCAACTTCGGCGTCCCGGACGTCCTTCCGGATCGTCGGCACCTGCTGGATGTCGCCCCCACCGGAGTAGGTGCAGTTACGGAACAGCTCGCTGTCATAACCGACCACCGTGTGCCCAGCCTTCAGTAGCATCGGCGTAAGCACCGTGCCGATGTAGCCGAGGTTACCGGTCACCATTATTCGCATCGTAAAGACCTCGCCGAGCCCCTGTTGCACAAAAAGACCACCCGCTGTCGCAGTTGAGCTAACCAACGCAGGCTTGATTGGGTGGATCCGAACCTAGCCGAAAAAGCCGTCCGGGCGTTAGGAATTTGTCAACGTGGTTTCCCCGCTGAAACCGGAGACCGCTCGCTTTTTAGTGCTCTGCGCTCGAGCGGCTTCATGAATGCCAATCTGGCATTGATCCACTCCGATATGGATTTTTTGTATCGGAGCGTGGGGTCTTCCACGAGCACGCGAGAAAGATAGGCCAGGAGCGTCGTTGCGATGAGGGTCATGACGGCCAGCAACGCCCACTGCGCGGGCAAGCCCAGAACGGAAATGAGGAGTACCAGCACCGGGGTGTGTATCAGGTAAATGCCATACGAAACATCTTGCTTGATGGGGACGTGGCCGAGCCACGGCCCAAGCCCCAGGACGACAACGGCGTACGGCAGGCAAATCGGAAGCAGCACCGGTCCGAGCCCGAACGGCAGCGTGGCAATCGTGAGCGCCATTCCCGTGACGGCCAGGGCTGCAGAGTACGGAACACGATCCCGAAAAATGAGGAGTGCGGAGCCGGCTGCAAAATAGACGAACAGGCCAATGAAAGTAACGAAACGGGAGGGCAAGTGTGACGCAAACGGGTGCGCGAAAGCGATCATGAGGTAGATCGAGTATGTAACCGCGATCACGACGGCGAACGCTTTGCGTGAGCGAAGTGCACCGACGACACTCAGTACGGCTAGCGCGATGTAGGACAGAACCTCGAAATGTAGCGTCCAAAGTGCACCGTTGACGACGATCGGCATTCCGTCATCGCCGGTGAGGCCTGGCAGATAGTTGGATGTCAGTGTCAGAGCATTCTTGAGATAGCGGTAGAGTTCAGGGTCGGCGATGTAGCGCCGCCAGGATAGCTTTGTGAGCGCGGGTCCAAGCACAAACGCGGAAGCCAGCACGACCGTAAAAAGGGCAGGAAAAATTCTGATTGTACGGTTTACGCCATATGCGACAAGGCCGCCGCGTTGCAATCCTGGGGTGACGAGAAAACCGCTAATGGCGAAAAATACGATAACGGCGAGAATCCCGAAATGCAGGAACCCATGGCTGAACACAAAAAGCGGATCGCGAAGGTCATGCGTGGCCAGCATGCAATGGTGCAGCAACACCGTCGTTGCGGCGATCAATCTGATGAGGTTATATCCGGGGCCTCTTCCGGAAACTGCAACCAAACGATCTTCAAGCGTTGCAATAGCCAAACGTAAACTCCCCCGCGGTTTAATGCTGGCCGCCCAATGTATTCCCGGACACGGGTATAGACAATACTCACGGAAAAGCCGCGCGAATACGCAACGCAAGCTTTGCTTACTAATGTGAGCCTGCTTCGGCAGCGGGCACTGGCGCAACTGCCATCCGGTTTTGGGAAGCCCCCCGGAGACAGGGCAAGTCGCTATTGTGGTTCCGCCAGCCAACCCCCAAGGCCGAGATAAAATACGAACAGCACGCCAAGAGCACCCCAGTAGTAAACAGTCGCACCGACGACGCACAATGCGAGCACGGTCGCAGTCCAGGCGTATCTGCAGCTGCGGAGATCGGGCGTCTGAGCGACCGAGATGGGGCCGTGGACCGCCCGCATCTCCCCTACGATTGCTAGCACTAGAAGCGTGACGGTAGGTAGGCCGCCCCATAAGGCGAGTGCCAACCAATAGTTGTCGAGCGTGTCACTGGGCATCCAGGATGGTCTTTCCCAGAATCCGAAGGGGACTCCGATCCATGGATTGTTCGCCACATTATCAATTCCATACGTCCAAATTAATACGCGATACCAGGCGGTGCCCGTATCGAACACAAAAGTT
>JAFKKW010000040.1 GCA_017304275.1 Hyphomicrobiales bacterium
GGTGGACACGGCGGTCCTGGACGGACTTTCGTGGTGCAATGCGCGCCCGGGAAACGCTCCCTCTGGCAGCTCCGTCCGGGGCTGCCACGCGTTTCGCCAGGTTCGGCGACCAGCTGATCGGTCGTAATGGCTCAGAGTGCTCAAGGACGCCCGTCCTAAGGCTCTGACGCATGCACCTTCAACAAGCGCACGGACGGCCAAGGCCCATGCACCCGGCGAGGCAATCGCTCCCCCACACGGCGAAAGCTACGCGATTCGGATGAGTTGAAACTTACGGCGCGGCGATATTCGTCGCAGCGTGGCCCGCGTGACTCAGTTCGGCTCGGGCTCCGGCGCGGGGTGCGCGACGTTCGCGTCGTCGCCGCCGCAGGAACTGAACAGCGACGTTATGCAACTCCAGGTCTTGGACGCCGCGTTGCCGATGGCACTGCCGGCGTTGCCGATCTGCTCGCCGGCTTTCTTGGCCGTGCCGCCGATAGCTTCGCCGGCCTTCTGCAGACCTTCCTTCGACGATTTGACGGTCTGGCCCGCCAACTCCTCGACCGTGCGCGGCACCTTGTCGGTGGGCTCGGTGGGCGGTGGCTCCTGCTCGGCAATCGCCTCCGGTGGGTTCGCTTCGCCCGGTGTCTGCGGCTCGATCGCCTGCGGCCCGTCGGAATGCGGGACAGCGCCCATGGACGGGCCGCTCCTCGGCTGCGGCACGACGGCCGTCAGGCCGGGGCACGGAAACGGCGCGCCGCGCGAGACGGCGCATGTTGCGTGCTTGCCGTGCCGTGCCATCTCGGTGATGCAATGAAGGGAATCGGTCGAATCTTTCCCGGGGCCTTCCGCGGTATCGTCGATCACGCACCGGTACATGGCCGGGGGGCCTTCGCATGTGACGCAATATTCAAGCCCGGCGGCGGTGTCCGCGACGGCAAACGCGAGCCCGGCGCCGGCTACGATCGATAAGCGAGACAGCATCCCCTAGTCCTCCACCCGGCGCGCTTTTATTTGCCGACGTCCGGCGCGATCCTGAAGGCAGGCATGTCCCTTATCACATGACCTTGGTCAAACCAATGAAGGGGCACAAAAAGGCCCTGGGAGGGGGCTCAAAACGTCCGGGAGGCTGCGCTTGCCAACGGGAGAGGCCGCATCTATACGGGTGCTTCGCGCGCTCCGGAGACGTGGCCGAGAGGCTGAAGGCGGCGGTTTGCTAAATCGTTATACCCCTCAAAGGGTATCAGGGGTTCGAATCCCCTCGTCTCCGCCATTATTCGCTCACGCGCCTGTTCGCGCACCCTGTGGGTGCGCTGGCGCTCCGCGGGGGCGGCGCCTGCGCCGGGTCGCTTTGCTCCCGGCCCCTTCGGGGCTTGGCCAGATTGCCGGTCGCCTTGCTCCCGAGCCCTTCGGGCTGAAGTTCGAATTTTTCCGCATTTTCTCCGTCATCGTGGGATTGTCGCCGACGCGAGATGCCGGCTTGCGCGGGTATTGATCGGCCGCAATGGCTCGGGAATGGAACGGATGCTAGGCGTGGGCGCTAACAGCTTTGACTACACCAGATCAGGGAGAAGAGTGCCGATGTCGAATACGCCGCATACGCTGGCCGAGGAGTTTCCGGGTGATCTCGAGACCATTCACAAGCTCAAGGTGTCGAATGCCCATTTCGCGCGCCTGCTCGAGGAGTACGACGCGGTGAACGACCAAGTGCATCTGGCGGAGACCAACGTCACGCCGATGGACCAGTTCGAGGAGGAAAAGCTCAGGAAGCGGCGCCTTCAAATCAAGGACGCTATCGCGGAGGCCCTGTCGGCGGCCAAATCCTGATGGAAAGCTCTACGGCGAGGACCGGTCCGCGCCGCGGATCAGGTCTCGTCGTAGAGGTCCGGGACATACATGTCGTCCGGTACGGGGCCACGAATGTAATCGGGGTTGTGGACCCGCTCCGGGAGCACGATGTCGGTCCGCTCGACCTCCTTGTACGGGAATTGAGCGAGCAGGTGGCTGATGCAGTTCAGGCGTGCGCGCTTCTTGTCGTCCGCCTCGACCACCCACCAGGGAGCCTCGGGAATGTGCGTGCGCTCGAGCATCGCTTCCTTGGCCTTGGTGTAGGCCTCCCAGCGGCGGCGTGACTCAAGATCCATCGGCGAGAGCTTCCACTGCTTCAGCGGATCCCTGATGCGCATCGAGAAGCGGAAGTTCTGCTCCTCGTCGGTGATCGAGAACCAGTACTTCACGAGCTTGATGCCGGAGCGGACCAGCATGCGCTCGAACTCAGGACAGGAGCGGAAGAACTCCTCGACCTCATCCTCTGTGCAGAAGCCCATGACGCGCTCGACGCCGGCGCGATTGTACCAACTGCGGTCGAAGAGCACGATCTCGCCACCGGCGGGCAGGTGCGCGGCGTAGCGCTGGAAGTACCACTGCGTGCGCTCGCGCTCGTTGGGCGCGGGAAGGGCTGCGACGCGGCAGACGCGCGGGTTCAATCGCTGCGTGATGCGCTTGATGACGCCGCCCTTGCCGGCAGCGTCGCGGCCCTCGAAGATGACGACGACCTTGAGCTTCTCGTGCACCACCCAATCCTGCAGCTTCACCAACTCGCGCTGCAGACGGAACAGCTCCTTGAAATACCGCTTGCGCTCCGCGCTGCCCGGCTCGATGGCGCCGTCGTCGCCCACGCGCTCGTCATCGAGCTCGAGCTCCAGCTCCTCGTCGAAGCTGTCGAGAAGCTCCGCCTTCACTTTTTCGATTGTCGGATCTTTTTTCTTCATGGTCGGAACGCCTTTCGGAGCTTCAAGCGGCCCGCATGCTTGGCGAGGTCCGTGACGGCTTGATGACAGTTGGGCTCAGCTTCCAAGCGAAGCGGCCGCGGGGGCGGCAGATGTGGCCATCTGCTTCTCCTTGCGGATGAAGACCAGATTGCGCGCATAGACGATAACGCCGAACTGGCCAAGAATGATCACGGGATCAAGGCGGTGCAGGCCGTAGGCGAATACGAGCAGGCCGCCGAGCAGGCTCAGGTACCAGAAGGTGTCCGGCATCGTCGAGCGGCGCGATTTCTCCGTGACGAACCACTGGATGAGCCAGCGTGCCGAGAACAGTGCCTGTCCGGCCAAGCCGACGGCGAGCCACGTCACCTCGGCCGGCGAGAGCGCGGCCCACCATGCGATCAGTTTTGCAAACACGGCCGTTCCTCGCTCGATGAGAGGGTTTGGGTCTCGGATGCCGCGTCGCGCTCGGGATGCGGTGCGCTGGGAAGGACGGTGCGGCGGATCAGCCAGCGCACGCCGATCCCATTCTTGCTCGCCG
>JAFKKW010000041.1 GCA_017304275.1 Hyphomicrobiales bacterium
GATCCGCGAGACGTTCGAGTCGGCGCTCGTGTTCGGGCGCAATGTGCTCGTGGGGCTGGGCTTCAGCCCGGCGGAAGCGGACGATACGGCGCGCGACGTGCGCAAGCGGGACGAGGAACGTCTGGCGCTGCAGCTCGTCGGCGGGTTCACGGCCGGCCGCCAGCTCCTGCGCGGAAACATGACGACGCCGGAGCCCACGCCGCTGACGCCACCGAAGCAGAAGGGCACGCCGCTCAGCCCCTCGACCGCCGAGGTGATCGCGGAGCCGCCGAAGACAGAGGGGGCGGCACCTGGCTAGAGGCTTTCCGACTTAGATCGAAACAGTGCAGTGCCCCCTCACCCGGAAGCGATCGCAGATCCCTTCCGACCTCTCCCCGTCATGGCGGAGCCATGCTTCGCATGGACGGAGAGAGGTGAAGTGGGTCGCGCCTCTCTTACCTCCCCCCGATGGGGAGAGGTCGTGAGCGTAACGAGCGGGTGGAGGAGGAGGGACGATTCCATCTGAAACGGAGAGGCACTAACGCGCGTTCACTCGGCCTCGAGCGCTTCGCCGTTGGCTGCCTCGCGGCAGCCCCTGCCCGCTCTATGCAGCTTCCAGCCGGTCATGCTCGCGCCGGCGCACGGACCGCGCCACGCCACCCCAGGCCCTGGAACGGGACACATCCCCAAGCTGCTTGTGAAGAAGGGCGAAGAAATCAGCGACCTCGGCCGCCAACGTGCCGTGGCGTCCTTCCAGGACGACGGCCATCAGCTCGGCGTCTTGTAGCGTCGACAGGGTTTCTTTTTTACGGCGCGAGCGGGGCATAGCGTCCTCTGAGGTCCGGTGACGAACCTGGAGGAGCAAGATCGAAGCCAAACGCCGGAAGGCCGAAAAACCCCCACTCCAGCACGCATGTCGAGGGGCGACGTCCCATTTTAGACGAGCGGCGCCGGCCGACTGTCTCAGCATGGGATGCGGGCGGCAGGGGGGAAGCGGATCAAGGCGAGCCGGATGCACCATCAACTTTGGTGTCGGCCGAGCCCTCGACCTTCCGCTCGGCCGCGGCGTTGGCCGACTGCGACTTTTTCTTCTTGATGGTCTTCTTGCGAACCCCGGTGCCGCATTCGAAGCTCAGCACGGCGTTACGCACGCTCGTGACCGCCTTCGCATCGGCCGCGATCGGCATCGCATCGATGGTGTCCGAATGGTTGAAGAGCTGCTTCCACGCATAGCTCTCGAAGCCATGCTCGAGCAGGTTCGCCGCGCGGATGGTCCGTTGCTTGCCCGTCGGCTCGCCGAGCACCACCGCCATGATCCGCCGCCCGTCCCGTGTCGCGCTCGCCACCACGTTGAAACCGGAATCGCAGATGAACCCCGTTTTCATGCCGTCCGCCCCGTCGAACGTGCGCAAAAGTCCGTTGTGCGTGCCGATATGGATCTTGCCGATCTTGGCGTCGAACATCGACCAGTAGGACATGTACTCGGGGAAGTCGTTGATCACCGCGCGGGCGAGCTTGGCGAGGTCGCGCGCCGTCGTCACCTGCTCGAACGCCGGCAGGCCGTTCGGGTTGACGAACGTCGTGCGCGTCATGCCGAGCCGCTGCGCAGTCTGGTTCATGTGCGCCACGAACTCCGGCTGCGTGCCGCCGATCGCCTCCGCCAGCATGATGGCGACATCGTTCGCCGACTTGATGATCAGCGCCTTCAGCGCCTGGTCGATAGTGAGCGTCGCCGTGAGATTGAGCCCGAGCTTGCTCGGCGGCTGGCTCTGCGCACGCTCGCTGTAGGGAATGCGCTGCTCGAGCGTGAGCTTGCCGCTCTTCAGCGCCTCGAACGTCAGATAGGCCGTCATGATCTTGGTGAGCGAGGCGGGATGCCAGTGATCGTCGGCATCTTCCGCGTAGAGCACGCGGCCGTCCGCGGGATCGAACACCAGCGCCGGACCGCCGGCGAGCGCGGTCCCGCCGACGAGAAGCGTCAGCGCCGAAACCGCGGCAGAGAGAAATCCGGTTCGCATGAGCACCCTGCTGAATGCGGAAACCAGTTCGGCACCTAACACATTCGGCGGGTCGATCGCAATTGCACGCGCCCGTGTTTCCGCCGAGGTGTGGTCGTGCGGGCCCAGGCCCGCCGCACAAACGCCTAAGCCTAAGCCCACGGCCTCGCCACCGCATCGCGGCTTTCGAAAGCTTTGATGGCTTTTTCTTTTTCGAGCGTGAGACCGATATTGTCTAATCCGTTGAGCAGGCAATGCTTGCGAAACGGGTCGATCTCGAAATGGATCACGCCGCCGTCCGGTCCGCGGATCTCCTGGGCCTCGAGATCGACCGAGAGCGTCGCGTTGGCGCCGCGCTCCGCGTCGTCCATCAGCTTGTCCACCTGCGCCTGCGGCAGCTTGATCGCCAGAATGCCGTTCTGGAAGCAGTTGTTGTAGAAGATGTCGGCGAAGTCCGGCGCGATCACGCAGCGGAAACCGAAATCCAAGAGCGCCCACGGCGCGTGCTCGCGCGAGGAGCCGCAGCCGAAATTCTCGCCCGCAACCAGGATTTCCGCGCTCCGGTACGCGGGCTTGTTGAGCACGAAGTCGGGATTCTCCTTGCCGCTCTGGTCGTAGCGCAGCTCGTAGAACAGCGCGCGGCCGAGCCCCGTACGCTTGATCGTCTTCAGGAACTGCTTCGGGATGATCATGTCCGTATCCACGTTCCGGAGCGGAAAGGGAGCCGCGACACCCGTGAGCTTTGTGAACTTCTGCATGAGACCCTGTTCCTGAAATTCGGACGAGAGCGTCCGGAAGAAGAAGTCCCGGACCTGATCCGGAATCGGGACCTAGACGCGCAGGCCGTCGGCCAGCGCCCGGAAGTAGCCCTCGGCGGCCAGCAGGCGATCCACGCGGATCCTTGCCGCCGCCTCGTGCTCCTCGGCCGTCCGGCCGGGGCCGAGCTGTTCCAGCCGCCTTTTAACGCCAGCAAGCTTTCGTCCGTCAAGATGGTGCTGCAGCACGCCGACCAGGGTCTCCAGATAACCCGTGATCCGACCGAATTCGCGGATCAGCCCGCGCCGCGCCTTCGTGTCCTCCGGCGCCGCCGCCAGCCGCACAGAGAACCGCGCCGCCCGCCCCAGGGTCTCGGCGATGGATTGAGCATAACGGGCGACTTTGGCCCGCCGCGTACGGTCCAGCGCCGCCAACTGTCCGGCCCACCGATTGACCGTCTCGGCAATCAAAAGGAGCCGCTTTGGATACTCCAGGAGCTGCATGGCTGGCCGCCGCTCAGGCTGATCGAATACTCGATCCTAAGCCGGGAGCGGCC
>JAFKKW010000042.1 GCA_017304275.1 Hyphomicrobiales bacterium
ACGAGGGCGAGCCAGACGATGCCCTGCGCCGCGAAGCCGAGGCGCGCGACCGGACCGGACATGCTCTCGTAAGCGACAGGGAACGAGGTCAGGGCGCCGGCGATGACCAGCACCGCCGTGACGCGACCGAGCGGGCGGTGCCAGGCCCGGCGATGGCGCAGCGCGATGACGAGCGGCATAAGCATGAGGGCGGCGCCGGAAGCGAGCATGTGCAGCTTGAAGATGCCCGGCAGCCGCTCGTCGACGACGTGCAGATTGAAAGGGAGGGGCATCGCGCCGACGCCTTCGATCAAGGCGATGAACCCGGTCGGGACAGCGAGAGAGATCAGGGCGCAAATCGCGATAACGAGGAGAAAGCGCGACACAAATTTGCCGGCGCCGGCTGATTTCCTCTGATCCATGAACGATTTCTGGGAGGTTCGAGTTGGCGTCATGAGCTTGGCAACACGGGGCTTTCAGATTGTTTCGAGCATCGCCGCTCTTTGTGTTCTGGCTGCGGCGGGCGCGGCGCTGGCGGGCGATCCGAACGGTTCGAGCAGCGGCGCGACCGCGGCCGCAACGGATCTTTCGGGACGCTGGGAAGGACGGACCTTCGAGCTTGCGCGCGCGAAGGATTGCGGCGAAGGCCCGTGCACGCTTGCGCTCGATCTCGTGCGCTGTGCGTCGGGGTGGTGCGGTGTCGAAGTCACCGGCGGCGATCACAAGTGCGGCGCGACGGCGCTTCGGCTGGATGGCGGTACCGCGGGTAGCGGCGGCGGCGCTACGGTGTTTAGAGGCAAGCTCGAACTGGCGAAGGGTACGGAGCCCTACGTGGTTGAGGCGTATCTGATCCCGCCGCTCGATGCCGACGACAAAACGGAGCTGCAGATCGCCGGCGATACGGGCGGCGAGTTCCGGATGTTCCGGCGCTCTTTCCCGTTCAACGCCACGCTGGCGCGCACTGGCGATGCGAAGTGCCGTCCGGAAAGCACGGTGTCGGCACTGGTCGAGTAAGGCGATGCCCGATGGGGCGCGCGCAAGTGGACGGTGCCTGAGGGCCGGATGTTGGAGGCGGAGCGCTGACGGCTCGCTCCTGGCTGTTGCGGGCAAACCAGGTGACTTCGAGCCCATCCGTCATTCTGGGCGTCATGGCGGAGCCATGCTTCGCATGGACGCGAGCGCACGCGAGTGAGACGCGGAACCCAGCGTAAGAGTCGCCGAAGGCGCAAAAGATCTATCGCGACAGGAGTCTCGTGCTGGATTCCCGCTCTGCCCCGGATCAAGTCCGGGGTTGACGGGAATGACGGGATATTGGAGAGGGTCTCCGCTGGAGGAGGTTGGCGCGCGGAGGCACGCTGGCTTCGCGTGAGGGGCCCGCACTCCGGCGCGCCGTTCGGCGCGAACGGAAATGGGTTTGCAGGCGTCGGGAAGGGCTTTAGCTTGGGCAGACCCATCCGTCTCCAGAAGCGTAAGCCGTCCGCATGATCGTCCTTCGCATTCTGCTCAACGGCGTGATCATGGCGGCGGAGATCGCCGCCGTCGCGGCGGTCGCCTGGTTCGGCTACTCGTATCCGTTCCTGTTCGCCGCCTTCACCGCGGGCCTCGGCTTCCTGCTCGGGCTCCGGCTCGAGACCAAGCGGCTCTCGTTCGAGCTTCCGTTCTATTTCGAGGGCGCCCGCACGCCGTGGCTGCTGCTGGTGGCGCTGGTCGGCAGCGTCGAAGCGGTGATGAAGGGCGTGCTGGCGGGACTGGCGGCGCTGTTCACGTTCGCGGGCACGGACAGCACGCGGCTGGCGTGGGTCGCCATCGTGTTCGGGATCACGGTCTATGCCGGCGCGAGCGCGCTGCGCGGGCTGTCGGTCTCGTTTCGCGCGCAGCCCTGGCGCTGGGGCTACTTCCGTCTCGCGCCGCCGCTCGGGCTCGCGTTCTCGGCCGGTATCGCGGCGCTGGCCGCGTTCGGCATGCTCGGCACGACGAGCGTCGGCGAGATCGGGTGGAAGCTGGTGTGGGAGCTGCCGCAGAAGCCGTCCGTGAGCCAGGTCAGTGAGCTGTTCTTCCAGCTCAAGCAGGCGTTCGACGATTTCATCGTGACGCTGCTGTCTCAGGTCATGAGCCAGGAGTGGGCGCGGCTGGTCGGGATCGTGGTCAGCGTCAACGTGCTGACGGGGTTCGTAGCGTCGGTCTATGCGGCGGTGATCGCGGCCATGGTGCGAACGGCGGAGGAAGGACTGCCGTAGGATTGGATGGCGGAATCAAAATCCGCTGCCTTGCCAGCCGGAATCCGTCCAGGATTTCCCCCATCCGTCATTCGCATAATATATATTATGGAAAATAACGATACAGACTGAAGTGTAAACAGATATTTATATTCTATCGACATCGAGAGCCGATCCGGCGCTGGGCCGGACCGGCGTTGAGCGCGAGCTACTTCTCGGCCTTCTCGTAATTGTCGGCGACGAAGCGGTCCAGGAGCTGGACGCCCCAGCCCGAGCCCCAGCTCGTGTTGATCTCGTTCTTCGGGGCGTCCATGGCGGTGCCGGCGATGTCGAGATGCGCCCACGGCACGTCCTTCTTGATGAAGCGCTTGAGGAAGGCTGCGGCCGTGCAGGCGCCGCCCCAGCGCCCGCCCATGTTCTTCACGTCGGCGTTCTTGCTGTCCATGAGGCGGTCGTAGGCCTTGTCGAGCGGCATGCGCCAGATCTTCTCGCCCGTCGTCTTCGACGCGGCGAGCAACTGATCGGCGAGCTTGTCGTCGTTGGCGAACAAGCCCGCAAAGTCCTTGCCCAGCGCGACCATGATGGCGCCGGTCAGCGTCGCGAGGTCGATGACGAAGCGGGGCTTGAAGCGCTCCTGCACGTACCAGAGCACGTCGGCGAGCACGAGCCGGCCTTCGGCGTCGGTGTTCAGGTTCTCGACGGTCTGGCCCGAGAGCGAGACCACGATGTCGCCGGGACGCGTGGCGGTGCCCGACGGCATGTTCTCGACGATTCCGATGATGCCGACGGCGTTGACGGGGGCCTTGCGCTCGGCGAGCGCGACCATGAGGCCGACGACGGCGGCCGCGCCGCCCATGTCGCCCTTCATGTCCTCCATGCCGGCGGCCGGCTTGATCGAGATGCCGCCGGTATCGAACACGACGCCCTTGCCGACGAACGCGAGGGGCTTTGCGCGCTTCGATTTGGCGCCGTGCCACTGCATGATGGCGACGCGGGCCGGACGGGCGCTACCCTGCGCGACCGACAACAGCGTGTTCATGCCGAGCTCTCTCAGTGTGTTGTCGTCGAGGATTTCCGCCTCGAGGCCGG
>JAFKKW010000043.1 GCA_017304275.1 Hyphomicrobiales bacterium
CCCGAGGCTGCGGTGCCAGCGGTCGCGGCGCCGGAGACGCCGCTCGGGAGCGCGATCAAGGCGCGGCTCGAGGCCGTTCCCGACGACGGCTCCGATCAGGACAAGAAGGAGCGGGCGGCGCTGATCGCGTTCTATGCGTCGCGCGGCCAAGCGCCGGTGTGGGTTGATGACAAGGGCTTCAACGCGGACGCGACCGGCGTGATCGCGGCGTTCGGCACGGCGGGCGATTGGGGGCTCGATCCGGCGGATTTCACGGCACCCAAGATCGCGGCTGCGGATCCGCTGTCGCCCCAGGCGCAGGCGACCGCGGAGGTCGACCTCTCGCGCGAGGTTCTCAAGTATGCGCGCCATGCGCGCGGCGGGCGCATCATGAGCCCGGCCGAGCAGCTCAACTCGAATCTCGACCGCAAGCCGCAGCTGCTCGATCCCGCAGCCGTGCTTGCCGGTATGGCGGCGGCGCCGGACAAGGCGGCGTATCTCGTCGGCACGCATCCGCAGCATCCGCAGTTCCAGCGGCTGCGCGAGAAGTATGCGGAGGTGATCGCCAAGACGGGCGGCAAGCCGAACGCAGCAGCCAAGAAGATCCGCGCCAACATGGAGATGTGGCGCTGGATGCACGACGATCTCGGTCACGTGCATCTGATGGCGAACGTGCCGTCCTACATGATCGATGTCGTCAAGGACGGGAAGACGATCCACAGCGAGCGCATCGTCGTCGGCGAGATCGGCAAGCAGAGCTCGATCTTCACGCGGCCGCTCAAGAGCATCACGTTCCGCCCCATGTGGCGCGTGCCGGAGAGCATCAAGGTCAACGAGCTGTGGCCGAGCATGCTGCGCGGCGGCGGGCTGATGCGCCAGTACGGGCTCGAGGTGGAGACGAAGGACGGGCGGCGGCTCGACTGGCGGACGATGGACTGGCGCACGCTCGACATCCGCAAGTACGAGGTCGTGCAGCCGGCGGGGAGCAAGAGCGTGATGGGCTACGTCAAGTTCTCGTTCCCGAGCCAGCATACGATCTTCATGCACGACACGCCCGACAAGTGGATGTTCAACTCGAAACAGCGCACGCTCTCGCACGGCTGTCTCCGGCTGCGCAATCCGCTCAAGGTGGCGGAGATCATCCTGGCCGAGGACAAGGGTTGGGACGCGGCCAAGATCGACGATCTCGCCAAGCGCGGACCGATGAACAACGAGATCGCGATCGACGACAAGATCAAGATGCACATCGCCTATTTCACCGCCTGGGTGGACGACGCGGGAACGCTCAAGACGGCGAGCGACATCTACGGCCACGAGAAGCGCGTTACGCAGGCGCTCGATGGAAACTGGCAGCAGATTGCGAAGGGACGCGATCATCTGGCGCCCGTCATTCCGGACAAAGCGCAGTTGGAGGCGAAGCCCGTCAAGCAGGCGTCGTCGCGTGCCGGCAAGTCGGCGAACGACAACTTCCTGAATTCGTTCGGCGGCGGGTTCTGAGCCTCCTTCCGCTCACTCCGTCATTCCCGCCAAGCGCGGTGCAAGCTGCGTGCTGAGCGGGAACCTAGCGCAAGACTCCTATCGCGATAGAATTTCTGCGCCTTCGGCGACTCTTGCGGCGCGCTCCGCATGATTTTTCCTGGTCGCTGTCGTAGGCGATGCGGATGCGTGTCTGGACCCCGACCTCCGTCGGGGTGACGTTCGCTATAGCGGATATCGCGTGCCCCATCTCAACGTCATCCCGGCGTCATGGCGGAGCCATGCTCCGCATGGACGGCCCGGGATCCAGACACGTCGAAGATCCGCACTGTGCGCCGGTGTCCGAACTGCTCTAGGGCCAGCGGCGGAGCGCGGTGAGGGGGAAAGCCCACTCGGGCGTTACGAGCTGCGCCGCGACGGGCGTCGCGTACCAGGGCGAGCCGTCGGACGCGCCCGGATTCTTCAGGATGTGCATGCTCTGGGCGGGCATGTAGCTCTGGAGCAGGAGAAAGCGTTTTTCGCCCGTGTGCTTGTTCTCGACCATGTCGACGACGAGCACGGCGTGGCCCGGGAAGCCGCCTTTGATGAACACGTCGCCGATGGCGATGTCGGCGGCGTCGACCGGCTTCAGCTCGCGCTCGAGCGAGTAGGTGCCAGCATAGGCGAACACCAGATCCATGTACTTGCGGAACCCGGCCCGGTCCTTCTTGGCGTAGGCGGAAAAGCGACGGCGCTTGCCGTCGGTGTCGTTGAAGGCGATGTCCTTGTCGCGACCGGCGCCGTAGAGCCATTCGGCGCGCAGACGCATGACGGCGTCCGCGCACTGCTGCAGGTCGCGCTTGCCGATGTCGATGTCGACCACCGCGGCGTGCACGTCCTGGCGCCACTTGGGCTTGCCGCTGTACAGCATTACCGGGGCGCCGTCCGGCTGCATGGGCAGGCCGCGCAGCCAGGTTGCGAAGGAGCCGTCTGCCGCGGGGATGCGTTCGAAGCCGGGCGGCGGGGGGATGCGTTCGGCGAGCCGAACGATCGGCGCGGCAGCAGGCGGCAACCAGCCGTAAGGCGCGCGGGCATCGGCCGCGCCGGCAAGCGTCAGGGTTGCGATCAGGAGAAAGACGGCGAGGCGCATCACGGCACCTCGCTCGCACGCAATCATGGCGGCGCAACGACACGGTGCGTCGCGTACGGCGTCAGCCGCTTACTTCACGCACTGGGATTTGACATAGGCGAGCAGGTTGGCGCGGTCGGTCTCGTCCTTGACGCCGGCCGGAAAGATCATCTTGGTTCCCGGCACCAGCTTCTTGTTGTTCTCGATCCATTGCAGGAAATGCTGATCGTCCCAGGTCGCGAAGCTGGCGTGCTTCAGGGCCTCGGAATAGGCAAAGCCGTCGACGGATGCGACCTTGCGATCGATCACGCAGGTCAGCTTGGGGCCGAGGCCGTTCTTCGCATTGGGGCCGATCTGATGGCAGGCTGCACACTTCTTGAACACCGCGGCGCCTGCTTCGACGTCCTGGGCTGTTGCCGCATTGGGCAGGGCCGCGACCAGCACTGCCATCGTCCACTTCCACATTTTAGGAGCTCCACTGCTGAAAATTTAGCCAAGGCCTATCGCACTACGTACGTATAAACACGTCAGTACTATAAATCCAGCCGGGAACCCGGAACGACGGGGGCAGGTGAGGTGAGGCAGGTGAGGCAGGTGAGGCAGGTGAGGGCAGATGCGGGCGTGGCTGCGGACACACACATGACGCCAGAGACGGGGGGCGTTTGAGGCTCCCGGTCAGGAGATCGGGTT
>JAFKKW010000044.1 GCA_017304275.1 Hyphomicrobiales bacterium
ACTCATCGAAGTCATCTCGGGTGCGGAAGCGCTCTGAGATCCGGTACGAGGAGGTAACCCATGGCCTACAAGACGACAGCAACCACGAAGGGCGGCCGCGACGGACGTACCATCGTCGAGGATGCCAAGCTCTCGCTGGCCATGGCGCTGCCCAAGGATCTCGGCGGGTCCGGCGAAGGCCATAACCCCGAGCAGCTTTTTGCCGCCGGCTATTCGGCCTGCTTCGGGCAGGCGATCCTGTTGCTCGCCAAGAAGCATGGCCTCGACGGCCAGGCTGCGCGGGTGACCGCCGACGTGACGCTCAATACAACCGACGGCTTCTCGCTGGCCGTCGATCTCAAGGTTTCGCTTCCCGGCGCCGACAAGGCCGCCCTTCAGGCCCTGGTCGAGGAAGCGCATACGGTCTGTCCCTATTCAAAGGCGACGCGCGGGAACATTCCCGTCACGCTGTCGATCGCATCGTGAGGCCGATGATTCACGCTTCGGACTGAAAGGGTCCGCAGCGATCATGGCCTAAGCATTCTGGTTGGAGAGGAAAATGGCAAGCAAGGTCGGTAAGGTTCGTCAGGTCATGGGTGCGGTCGTCGACGTGCAGTTCGACGATCATCTGCCGGAGATTCTGAACTCGCTCGAAACCAAGAACCATGGCCAGCGCCTCGTTCTCGAGGTGGCGCAGCATCTCGGTGAGAACACGGTGCGCACCATCGCCATGGACTCGACGGAAGGTCTCGTGCGCGGCCAGGAGGTCACGGACACCGGCGCGCCGATCTCGGTGCCGGTCGGCGAGGAGACGCTCGGCCGCATCATCAACGTGATCGGCGAGCCGGTCGATGAAGCCGGCCCCGTCAACACCAATGCCGTTCGCGCCATCCACCAGCCTGCTCCCGCGTTCGCCGATCAGGCGACGGAAGCGCAGATCCTGGTCACGGGCATCAAGGTCGTCGACCTGCTCGCGCCGTACGCCAAGGGCGGCAAGATCGGCCTGTTCGGCGGCGCCGGCGTCGGCAAGACCGTGCTCATCATGGAGCTCATCAACAACATCGCCAAGGCGCACGGCGGCTACTCGGTGTTCGCCGGTGTCGGCGAGCGTACGCGCGAGGGCAACGACCTCTATCACGAGATGATCGAGTCGAAGGTCAACATCGACCCGAAGAAGAACAACGGCTCGACGAAGGGCTCCAAGTGCGCGCTGGTGTACGGCCAGATGAACGAGCCGCCGGGCGCGCGCATGCGCGTCGCGCTCTCGGGCCTGACGGTCGCCGAGGATTTCCGCGACAAGGGCCAGGACGTGCTGTTCTTCGTCGACAACATCTTCCGCTTCACGCAGGCTGGCTCGGAAGTGTCGGCGCTTCTCGGCCGTATTCCTTCCGCGGTGGGCTATCAGCCGACGCTCGCGACCGACATGGGCGCGCTGCAGGAGCGCATTACCACGACGCAGAAGGGCTCGATCACGTCCGTGCAGGCGATCTACGTGCCGGCCGACGACTTGACCGACCCTGCGCCCGCGACCTCGTTCGCGCACTTGGACGCCACGACCGTGCTTTCGCGCTCGATCGCGGAAAAGGGCATCTATCCGGCCGTCGACCCGCTCGACTCGACGTCGCGCATGCTCGATCCGCGCATCGTCGGCGAGGAGCACTACGCGGTCGCGCGCCAGGTGCAGTCGATCCTGCAGAAGTACAAGTCGCTGCAGGACATCATCGCCATTCTGGGCATGGACGAGCTTTCGGAGGACGACAAGCTCACGGTGGCTCGCGCGCGCAAGATCGAGCGCTTCATGTCGCAGCCGTTCACGGTCGCGGAAGTGTTCACCGGCTCGCCGGGCAAGCTGGTTTCGCTCGCCGACACCATCAAGGGCTTCAAGGGCCTCTGCGAGGGCGATTACGACCATCTGCCCGAGCCGGCGTTCTACATGGTGGGTTCGATCGAGGAAGCGATTGCCAAGGCGGAGAAGCTCGCCGAAGCTGCCTAGCCTCGTAAGACCGGACTAGAAACCCCTTCGTGAGGCCTTCCGCGCGGCGGGGGGCAGGGAGATCAGATGGCAGGTACATTCGGCTCGTGTTGCGCTGAGCTTAAGGATGCGATGAGCGGCGAGGAGTTCGAGCCGCTGATTACGGTGGGCGACGACAACGTGCTCTACATGTCGGTCGGGCTGGTCGAGCTCGAGGACGAGGAGCCGGGGATGGTCGATCATCCGGTTTTCTTCTGCCCGTTCTGCGGCAAGGGCCTGCAGACGCCGGAAGAGGTTCGCGAAAAGGCCGGCGACGACGAGGACGACGCGTAAGATTTTATTGAACCCAATGGTCACGTTTCGGATCGGCAAGGATCCGAAGCGATGATGGGTTACCGGGATCGAGGAATAGAAGCCGATGGCTCAGACGTTCACATTCGAGCTGGTCAGTCCCGAGAAGGTGTTTCTCGCGGGCGAGGCGGAGCAGGTGCAGTTGCCCGGCTCCGAGGGCGACATGACCGTTTTTCCGGGTCATTCTCCGCTGATCTCGACGCTTCGGCCCGGTGTCGTCGACGTGGTTCTCGAGGGCAGGAAGGCGCGCGTGTTCGTGCGTGACGCGTTTGCGCAGGTCGAGGCGGAGCGCGTCACGGTGCTGGCCGAGAAAGCCTATGACGTCGCCGAGCTGACGGGTGCCACGCTGTCGGCCGAGCTGTCCAAGGCGGAAGCCGATCTTGCGTCGGCCAAGGGCGACGATGCGCGCCGTCTGGCGCAGGCGGCCGTCGACTCGCTGTCGCATCTCAAGGCGTAAGCCCGACAATCATGCCGTGACGAATGAAAGCGCCCCTCACACGGGCGCTTTTTTGTTTTTCAGGTGTTAGCGTTGCGCCGTTTCAGACAAGCTACTTCTGCTCGGCGAGGTCGAGCTTGCGGTTCATGCGGCGCAGGAGCTGGCCGACGTTGGCGAGCAGTTTGTGCTCGATGGCGAAGTAGATGCGCTCGCCCTTGAACTTCTTCTTCTCGGCGTCCCAGGGAAAGAGCAGCACGACATCGAACTCGATGGGCTGGCCGGTTGACGGCAGGCCGAGCAGGTCGCCCTGATGCACGCCATTGAAATGCGCCTCCTCGACCACGCCCTGCGGGCCGACGAAGACGTTGACGACGGAGAAGCAGTTCTCCGGAAAGCTCTTCAGAAAGCAGTCGTAAAACTGCGCTGCGCCCTCGTGGCCGTTCCAGACCTTGCCGTTGTTCAGGATCGTATAGACGCAATCGTCGGTCAGCGTCGCGAGCAGGC
>JAFKKW010000045.1 GCA_017304275.1 Hyphomicrobiales bacterium
GCCTGGGGCATCTTCTACAACCAGGGCGAAGTCTGCACAGCCGCGTCGCGGCTCCTTGTTCACGAGAGCATCGCCGATCCCTTCCTCGACAAGCTCTTGCGCGTGGCTGAGCCGATCGCGGCCGGCGACCCGCTCGAGCCGTCGACCGTCTTCGGCGCCATGGTTTCCTCCGACCAGATGCAGACCGCGCTGCGCTACATCGACACCGCCAAGCAGGAAGGCGGCATCCTGCGCCTCGGCGGCAACCGCACGCGCGCCGAAACAGGCGGCTATTACGTCGAGCCCACCGTGTTCGACGACGTGGCCCCGGAGGCGACCCTCTCCCGCGAGGAGGTGTTCGGACCCGTGCTCGCCGTGACGCGGTTCACCGACACCGACGATGCCCTGCGCCTCGCCAATGACACGCCGTTCGGCCTCGCCGCCGGCCTCTGGACGCGCGACGTCTCGCTCGCCCACCGCGCCGCGCGCGAGATCAAGGCCGGCCTCGTCTGGGTCAACGGCTGGGATAGCTGCGATATCACCATGCCGTTCGGCGGCTTCAAGCAGTCCGGCTTCGGCCGCGACCGCTCGCTGCACGCCCTCCACAAATATGCCGACCTGAAGTCGGTCTCTATCACGCTGCTCTGACGGAGAACGCCCATGAACGTTGCCTCTCCGAAATATCCGAATGCCGCCCTGATCGGCGGCGAATGGATCACGTCGCAAGACACCTTCCCGGTGACCGATCCGGCCACCGGTGCCGAGATCGCGCGCGTGCCGAACCTCGGCGCCGCCGAGACGGCCAAAGCCATCGACGCGGCCGAAGCCGCCCTCCCCGCCTGGTCGAAAAAGACCGCAAAGGAGCGCGCGCAGATTCTAAGGCGCTGGTTCGACCTCCTGATCGCCGACACCGAGCCTCTCGCGCAGCTCATGACCGCCGAGCAGGGCAAGCCGCTCGCGGAATCGCGCGGCGAGGTCGCCTACGGCGCCTCCTTCGTCGAGTGGTTCGCCGAGGAAGGCAAACGCGCCTACGGCCGCACCATCCCGACCACGATGGCCGGCAAGCGCTACATCACCATCAAGCAGCCCATCGGCGTCGTGGCGGCGATCGCGCCGTGGAACTTCCCCATCGCCATGATCACGCGCAAGGTCGCTCCCGCCCTCGCTGCCGGCTGCACGGCCGTGATCAAGCCGGCCGAGGATACGCCGCTGTGCGCGCTCGCCGTCGCCAAGCTCGCCCTCGATGCGGGCGTGCCTCCCGGCGTGCTGAACGTCGTCACCACCAACGACGCCGCCGCCGTCGGCAAGGTGCTGTGTGAGGACGCGCGCGTGCGCAAGCTCTCGTTCACGGGCTCGACCGAGGTCGGCAAGATCCTCTATCGCCAGTGCGCCGGCACCGTGAAGAAACTCACGCTCGAGCTCGGCGGCAATGCCCCCCTGCTCGTGTTCGACGACGCGGATCTCGGCCAGGCCGTCGCCGGCGCCATGGCATCCAAGTACCGCAACGCAGGCCAGACCTGCGTCTGCGCCAACCGCATCTTCGTGCAGGCCGGAATCTACGACCGCTTCGCCGACGCGCTGGCCGCCGAGGTGAGGAAGCTCAAGGTCGGTCCCGGCCGCGACGCCGGCACGGTCATCGGCCCGCTCATCAACGCCGACGCGATCAGGAAGGTGGAGAAGCTCGTCGGCGACGCGACGGCCAAGGGCGCGAAAGCCATCGTCGGCGGAGCACCGGCCGACGCGGGCCCGCTCTTCTATCAGCCGTCGGTGCTGACGGGCGTGACACCCGACATGACCATCGTGAACGAGGAGATCTTCGGTCCCGTCGCCGCCCTGATCCGCTTCGAGACCGAGGAGGACGCCGTGAAGATGGCCAACGACACGCCGTTCGGCCTCGCCGCCTACCTCTTCAGCCGCGACATCGGCCGCGCCTGGCGCGTGGCCGAGCAGCTCGACGCCGGCATGGTCGGCGTCAACGAAGGCATCTTCTCGAACGAAGCCGTACCGTTCGGCGGCGTGAAGGAGAGCGGCCTCGGCCGCGAGGGCGCAGCCGAGGGCCTCGACGAATACCTCGAAACCAAATTCATCTGCCTCGGAGGGATCGGCTAGAAAGACCCATGCCTTCTCTCCTCACACCATGGCCGGGCTTGACCCGGCCATCCAGGGGCCTACACACCGGCGTTCGCCAAGCGGCCCCTGGATGGCCGCCTCGCAGGGCGGCCATGGTGTGTAGGGCACGAGCACTTCACTAATTATCAAGACTCGATATTCGCAGCCGCGCAACGAAAGCCGCCTCTCATGACCACCAACGCCGAGCTCCAAACCCGCCGCACGGCCGCCGTCCCGCGCGGCATCGGACACGCGACGCAGATCTACGCCAAGCGCGCGAAGAACGCCGAGATCTGGGATGAGGAAGGCAAGCGTTACATCGACTTCGGCGCCGGCATCGCCGTGGTCAACACCGGCCACCAGCATCCGCGCATCGTCGAGGCGGTGAAGAAGCAGCTCGAGGACTTCAGCCACGTCTGCTTCCAGGTGACGCCGCACGAGAATTACGTCTCCCTTGCCGAGCGGCTGAATGCCATCGCGCCGGTCACGGGCTCGGCGAAGACCATGCTCGCCTCCACCGGCGCCGAGGCGGTCGAGAACGCCGTCAAGGTCGCGCGCTGTTTCACCGGCCGCCCCGGCATCATCTCGTTCTCCGGTGGCTTCCATGGCCGCACCCACATGGGCATGGCGCTGACCGGCAAGGCCGTCCCTTACAAGAAGGGCTTCGGCCCCTTCCCGGCCGACATCTACAACGTCGCCTTCCCGAACCTCTATCACGGCACCTCTACAGCCGAGAGCATCCGGGCGCTCAATGCCCTCTTCAAGTATCAGGCCGATCCGTCGAGCATCGCCGGCATCATCATCGAGCCGGTGCAGGGTGAAGGCGGCTTCAACATCGCGCCGACCGATTTCATGCAGGCGCTGCGCACGCTCTGCGACGAGCACGGCATCGTTCTCATCGCCGACGAGATCCAGACCGGCTTCGCCCGCACCGGCAAGCTGTTCGCGCTCGAGCACATGGGCGTCAAAGCCGACGTCGTGACACTGGCCAAGGGTCTCGCGGGCGGTCTGCCGCTCTCGGCCATCGTCGGCCGCACCGACATCATGGATGCATCCGCGCCGGGCGGCCTCGGAGGCACGTACGCCGGCAATCCGGTCGCCTGCGCCGCGGCACACACCGTCCTCGACATCATCAAGGACGAGGACCTCTGC
>JAFKKW010000046.1 GCA_017304275.1 Hyphomicrobiales bacterium
AACGCCTCGCCATGGCGCACCCGCACGTCGGCTTCTCGCTCACCATGGGCGAACGCACGGGCCTGCGCCTGCCGCGCTGCGCGGCGACCGCCGACGGCATGCTCGAGCGCCTCGGCCGCATCATGGGTCGCGAGTTCATGACCGACGCCGTGCCGGTCGCGGGCGAGCGCGACGGCATCGCGATCAAAGGCTTCGCCGGGCTTCCCACGTTGCATCGCCCCGATGCCGCCTACCAGTTCTTGTTCGTCAACGGCCGCCCCGTGCGCGACAAGCTCGTCGTCGGCGCCGTACGCGCGGCCTACGGCGACACCGTGCCGAAGGGCCGCCATCCGCTGCTCGCGTTGTTCGTCGAGCTTCCTCCGACCGAGGTCGACGTCAACGTGCACCCAGCCAAGGTCGAGGTCCGCTTCCGCGACAACGCCGCCGTGCGCGCGCTCCTGATCGGCGCCGTGCGCCATGCGCTCGAAAGCGCCGGCTTCCGCGCCACCGCGCAAGGCGGCGCCCGCACGCTCGAAACGTTGGCGCGGCCTCCCGTCGCCGCGCCGTCGTTCGCCCGCACCCACGCCGTTCCGAATTTCGAGCACACGCCGGCGTTCGGCTTTGCCGAGCAGGCGCAGACACCTTTCACCGGCCTCGATATGCCTACCGCCGACGCCACGGCGCACGACGAGCCGCCCGCACAGAACAACGAGCATCGTCCGCTCGGCGCCGCGCGCGCGCAGCTCCACGAGACCTACATCGTCGCGCAGACCGAGACTTCCGTCGTCATCGTCGACCAGCACGCTGCTCACGAGCGCCTCGTCTACGAACGACTGAAGAAGGCCCTTGCCAACGGCGGCGTCGCCCGCCAGGCGCTCCTCATTCCCGCCGTCGTCGAGGTTGGCGACGACGAAGCGGTGATCCTGGACGAGAAGGCCGCCGAGCTGGCCGAGCTCGGCCTCGTGCTCGAGCGCTTCGGACCGGCCGCCGTCGCCGTCCGCGAGACGCCTGCCCTGCTCGGCCAATCCGACGTTGACGGCCTCGTGCACGATCTTGCCGCCGAGCTCTTGGCGGACGGCACCGCGGCACCGTTGCGCGAGCGCCTCGAAGCCGTCGCCTCGCGCATGGCCTGCCACGGCAGCGTGCGCGCCGGCCGCCGCCTCACCGCACCGGAGATGAATGCGCTCCTGCGCGAGATGGAAGCGACGCCGTTTTCCGGCCAGTGCAATCACGGCCGGCCGACCTACGTCGAGCTGAAGCTCTCCGATATCGAACGCCTCTTCGGCCGCAAGTAACCTTCTTCCACATCGACGACGAGATATCGCTCCGGCGAAGGGACACTCCCGGGGCGGTTGCGGGCCCTTGTAACCGGGCACCCCTGGCACACTTTCGTAAGCCCCGACCTTCGCCGGAGTGACAGCGAATTTAAGGCAAACGGATGCAGCAAAAAATAACGTCATCCCGGCGCAGGCCGGGATCCAGACACGTATGAGAGAAACTATCCCCTCAACCGCCCGAACACGGCCTGCGTGTCACCCCAGCTTCGCCGGTCGATCTCCGCGAAGCCTTCGGGAAGAACCACGTCCGCGCTCGCGCGCTCCTCGAGCACGATCACCGCGCCCGGCACAAGCCATGCCCCGTCGCGCAATGCGGCCAACGCTTTCTCACCGAGCCCCTGCCCGTACGGCGGATCGAGGAACGCCAGCGCATACGGCTCCATGTTGCCCGCCGGACCGAGATCCGTCGCATCCCGGCGAAAGATGCGCGTCACGCCCGTAAGCCCCATCGTCTCGATATTGGTGCGGATCAGGGCCCGCGCCTCGGGCGCCTCTTCCACCAGCAGGCAATAGCCCGCGCCGCGCGACAGCGCCTCGATGCCGAGCGCACCCGTGCCCGCGAAGAGATCGATCACGCGCACGCCGTCGAGCGAGAAATCCGCGACGCCGTGCTGCAGGATGTTGAACACGGATTCGCGCACGCGGTCCGACGTCGGGCGCAACCCGTCATGCTGCGGCGTCGCCAAGGCGCGCCCGCGGAATTTGCCGCCGACAACGCGCATCAGTCGTCTCCGCGACCGCGCGGCTTTGCCGGACGACGCGGCTTCTTCTTGCTTGCTTTCGCCTCGGGCGTCTCGACCAGGCCGAACGCGGTCGCGAGCTCGAGACCGAGCTGATCGGCCAGCACGCGCCGCTTGATCACCTCTGCGCCGCCCGGCTTGAGATCGAGAAGCTGGAACGGACCGAAGGAGATACGGATCAGCCGGTTCACGTCGAGCTTGAGGCTCGACAGGACCTTGCGCACCTCGCGGTTCTTGCCCTCGCGGATGCCGACCGTGAGCCACATGTTGGCGCCCTGCACCGTATCGATCGCGGCCTCCACCGGACCATACCGCACGCCCTCGATCTCGACGCCTTCCTTGAGCTTGTCGAGATCGGCCTGCGTCACGCGGCCCTTGGCGCGCACGCGATAGCGGCGCAGCCAACCCGTCGCCGGCAGCTCGAGATGGCGCGCAAGCTCGCCGTCATTGGTGAGCAGGATCAGCCCTTCCGTATTGAAGTCGAGCCGCCCGACGGAGATCACCCGCGGCAGTCCCGGCGGCAGATTGTCGAACACCGTCGCCCGCCCCTGCGGATCGCTGTGTGTCGTCACCATGCCCTTCGGCTTGTTGTAGCGCCAGAGCTGCGACGGCTCCGCAACCGGCAGCGGCTGCCCGTCGACGAGCACCCGGTCGCGCGGCTTGATCTCCACCGCCGGCGTCTTCAACACCTGCCCGTTGACGCTGACGCGTCCGTCCGCGATCCAACGCTCGGCGTCACGCCGCGAGCAGAGCCCGGCCCGCGCCATCGCCTTGGCAATCCGCATCGGCTCGGCAATGGAAGGCGCCGGCTTGTCCTGCTTGCGGCCCGCAGCACCGCGAGGCCGCACACGCACGCCCGCCTTCTTGCCCGCGCTCTCCCCCGAGCGATCGGCCTTCTTCTTGCGCGCGAATGGCCGCTCCCCGCTCCCAGGCCGCTTGCGAAACCGGCTGGGCGCAGACGAAGCCCCTTCATCCCGACCGCCGGCTGCGCCTTCCATGCGCGCCTTGCGCATGAGATAGCGCGTGCGCGACGGCGACTGATGCTCCTGCGCTTCGCCTGCGGGGCGCGGCTTGCCGCCACCCGGGCGGCCCGGCTTTCGCCCTTGCGGCTTGCCCCGCGGCGGGCGATGTCGGAAGGATGACT
>JAFKKW010000460.1 GCA_017304275.1 Hyphomicrobiales bacterium
CGCGAACATGAACAGGATCGGCGTCGTGACATCGCCGAGATGGCTTTTGATCGCGAGGCCGTCACGTTGCAGCTGGTCGCGCCGTTTTGGCCTGACCAGAAACGTTACGTCTACGCCCGCTTTTGCGAGCAAGGCGCCGAAGTAGCCGCCCGTTGCGCCTGCTCCGAGGATCAGAATTCGCATCGACATGAAATACCCCTCTCGAGATTTATGTCGTATTCCGATCTACGCGTTTCACCAATAGGACGCGCCGCGTTTGATCAGCGCGTCCCGGCTCAACGCTAAGCCTTCTTCTCCGGTGCGACGACGCGGAGGGAAAGTTCGCGCAGCTGCTTCGGCGTGACGTCGCTCGGCGCGCCCATCAGCAGGTCGTTGGCCTGCTGGTTCATCGGGAACAGCGCCACGTCGCGCACCGTCGTGCAGCCTGTGAGCAGCATCACCATGCGCTCGATGCCGGCCGCCATGCCACCGTGCGGCGGCGCGCCATACTGGAACGCGCGGTACAGTCCGCCGAAGCGCTCTTCTACATCCCCGCGCGTAAGCCCGGTGATCTCGAATGCCTTCACCACCAAGGCCAGCGATGCCAAAGGCCTTGATCATCACTTCGGGCTTGTGATTGCGGATGCCGCCCGACGCGATCTCGTAGCCGTTGCAGACGACGTCGTACTGGTTGGCCTTGAGCCCCAGCAAACCCTCGCGTCCCTCTGCTTCGGCAGCTTCGAGCGCCGCCCGTCCGCCCTTCGGCATCGAGAACGGATTGTGCGAGAAGTCGACCTTCTTCTCGTCCTCGTTCCACTCGTAGAACGGAAAGTCGACGATCCACGCGAAGGCGAAACGCCCCTCGTCGACGAGCTTGAGCTCGCGGCCGACCTCGTCGCGCGCGAGCCCGGCGAACTTGTAGAACTTCGCCGGATCGCCCGCTGTGAAGAAACAGGCATCGCCCGTCTTGAGACCCATCTGCGCCTGGATGGCCGACGCGCGCTCCGCTCCGACGTTCTTCGCGATCGGGCCGGCGCCGGCAGCGCCCTCTTCCTCGCGCCAGAAGATGTAGCCGAGACCCGGCTGCCCCTCCTTCTGCGCCCAGGCGTTCATGCGGTCGCAGAAAGCGCGCGACCCGCCGCCGGGAGCCGGGATCGCCCACACGCGAACCTTCGGATCCTTTTCGATCATGCCCGCGAACACTTTGAAACCGGAGCCGCGGAAATGCTCGGTCACATCGGCCATCTCGATCGGATTGCGCAGGTCCGGCTTGTCGGAGCCGTATTTCGCGATCGCGGTATCGTAGGGAATGCGCTGCCAGCCGCGGTCCACCCGCTTTCCGTCAGCGAACTCCTCGAACACGTCGGTGAGGATCGGCTCCATGGTCTGGAAGATGTCCTCCTGCTCGACGAAGCTCATCTCGAGGTCGAGCTGGTAGAACTCGCCGGGCAGGCGATCCGCGCGCGGGTCCTCGTCGCGGAAGCAGGGCGCGATCTGGAAATAGCGGTCGAAGCCCGACACCATCAGGAGCTGCTTGTACTGCTGCGGCGCCTGCGGCAACGCGTAGAACTTGCCCTCATGGATGCGCGAGGGCACCAGGAAGTCGCGCGCGCCCTCGGGCGAGGAGGCCGTCAGGATCGGCGTCGGGAACTCGTTGAAGCCCGCGTCATGCATGCGGGCGCGGATCGAGCGCGTGATCGCCAGCCGCTTCATGATGATGGCATGCAGGGTCTCGCGGCGCAGGTCCAGGAAGCGGTAGGTGAGGCGCAGATCCTCCGGATAGTCGGGCTCGCCGAACACGGGGACCGGCAGCTCTTTGGCTTCCGACAGCACCTCGATCTCCGTGGCGTAGACCTCGATCTCGCCGGTCGGAAGCTCGGCGTTCGTCGTCCCTTCCGGGCGCTGGCGGACGCGGCCGTCGACGCGGATCACCCACTCGGAGCGCACCGCTTCGGCCGTCTTGAAGGCGGCGCTGTCCGGATCGGCCACCACCTGGGTGAGACCGTAGTGGTCGCGCAGGTCGATGAACAGCACGCCGCCGTGGTCACGCACGCGGTGCACCCATCCCGAGAGCCGCGCCGTCGCCCCGATATCGGAGCTGCGCAGCGCCCCGCAGGTATGCGACCGGTAGCGATGCAGCGCCCCGCCGTCCGCCTTGCCCTGACCGTCTTTCGCCGCCGCCGTCTTGCCCGCTGCCATCTGCCGCCAAATCCGCCTGAAAATCGCTTCGAAGTGGCGGAAAAGCGCATGAACGCCCCCCCAAAGTCAAGGCTTAGGGCCGCCCGGCGCTTGGCGAGCTGTAAACGTTGTTGAAAGCTGGAAAAACCGCCCGATCGAAGGTTCGACCCGGCGCACCGCACGTGAAAAGCGCCGGGCAGCCGGGCATCAGACGGATATCGGTCAGCCGTGGACCAGAACCGCGAACCAGACCAGCAGCGACGCCGCGAACGCCGCCACACCGAGCTTCAACTTCCAGGACACATCCCGAAACTCGCGTTCGAGCGCGCCGAGCTCCGTCAAACGCCGGCTGACCGCCTCGAAAGTCTGAAAAGCGTGATAATCGCCTTTCGAATTTCCATCGATGGTATCGAAACGCGATTTCAGATAATCGAACCGGCGCGACAAGTCTTCGACTTTCGCGCTTCGCGTTTTATGCTCGCGATCGAGAAATTCCGAAAAACGATAGCCGCGCGATGCCTCGTCCCGAAGTTCTGCAATGTCGCTTTTGATGAGTTGCAGCTCGCGCCCGAGCGACTTCATCTCCAAGCCCATCTGGTCGAGCTTGACGGCCGTCTCGGCAACGAACGTATCGCGCGCGATGAGCTGCACCGCCGCGCCGCTAGGCGTTCGCTCGAACGCTTGTCCATCAAAGGGATAACGCTGTACGGCCGAGGATCGGCCACCGATGGGTCTATGCCTGCCAAGCTCTTGCACACCGAACTCCAACGCCACGCAACGCCGATCGCAGCTCAATCCGGCAGACGCCTCCGGCGACGCCGAAACGCGAAACTTGGACCTTTGCGAAAATCGATTAGCGGCAAATGACTCAGGAATGAGCGCCGAACAGGCACTCCATTTTCCAAACACTTTGCCTCCGCGCCGAACGCGGACGAAATCGACCCCGCAGTTGAGGAAATTTATACATCACAACGGTTTTTGTGGCTAGACGGGGAGGTGGCTGAATTTACGTTGCTGACCAGTTTTTTGTTGGTATGCCCGCAGCGCGGGGATCGACTAAGGGCAATACCGGATCCCTGCGCCGTCGCCCCGCGCCACAAACCGGCTCCTCATGCAACGCGCACCTGAAAAATGCGCGAGCAAGCCAACGGGACTAGCGACAGTCGCTCATCCCGTGTCTATAACCGTGCCGCAATGCGCGTCATTACCTCGACTTCTGCCCTCTCCGAAACCTGCTCCAGGCTCGCGGCCGGTGACTACGTCACCGTCGACACCGAGTTCATGCGCGAGCAGACCTTCTGGCCCGACCTCTGCCTGATCCAGCTCGCCAGCCCGAGCGAGGAGGCCATCGTCGACCCTCTGGCCCCGGGCCTCGACCTTGCGCCGTTCTACCGGCTGATGGCCGACCCCAGCGTCGTCAAAGTCTTCCATGCCGCCCGCCAGGACATCGAGATCGTATATGCCGAGGCGGGCCTGATCCCGACGCCGGTATTCGACACGCAGATCGCGGCCATGGTCTGCGGCTTTGGCGAGAGCGTGAGCTACGTCAACCTGGTCAAGAAGATCACCGGCCGCGACCTCGACAAGAGCTCGCGGTTCACCGACTGGAGCCGCCGCCCGCTGTCGGACAAGCAGCTCGTCTACGCCCTCGGCGACGTCACGCACCTGCGCGACATCTATACCCACCTTAAGGCGGAGCTCGAGGTCACCAGCCGTGAATCCTGGCTCGACGAGGAGATGGCGGAGCTGACCGCCCCGGCCACCTACGAGAGCCATCCGGAGAACGCCTGGCAGCGCCTCAAGATGCGCGTCAAGAACCGCAAGGCGTTGGCCGTGCTGATCGAGCTGGCGGCCTGGCGCGAGCGTCAGGCCCAGGCCCAGGACGTCCCGCGCGGCCGCATCCTGCGCGACGAGGCGCTCTACGATATCGCCAACCAGCAGCCGACGAGCCTCGACAAGCTCTCGGAACTGAGAACGCTGAGCGATGGGTTCGCCCGTTCGCAGCGCGCGAAAGACATCATCGAAGCGGTGCAGCTCGGTCTCGAGCGTGACCCGAAGACGCTGCCCGCACTGCCCCACAGCCAGCCCATGTCGGCCGAGGCGACCGCCACCATGGAGCTCCTGAAAGTGCTCTTGAAGGCGTCGGCAGCCCGCCACCGGGTCGCCCCGCGCCTGATCGCGGATTCGAGCGATCTCGAGCGGATCGCCAGCGAGCCCGAGCCCGACGTGCCGGCCTTGAAGGGTTGGCGCCGTCAGCTCTTCGGCGAGGACGCCTTGAAACTGAAGCGAGGCGATCTGGCGCTGACCCTGCACAAAGGCGAGGTCCTCGCCATCAACCCCAACGGCGACCGCTGAGCCTCCAGCGCACCTGCCTCCCTGTCATCCCGGCAAGGGGCGGCGCGACAGTGACGCCACGAAGAGCCGGGACCCAGGGGCCCCGAGATACAACGTCGACCAACACGCTCCTGGGTACTGGAATGACAAGCTCGCACAGGTCTCGCGCGCTGCCTACTTCCTCGGATCGTAGCGGTGCTTCTGCCGCCACTCCGAAAGGAAATAAGAAAGGCCCTCGTCGATGGTCTCGGGCAGCACGATCCTGACCGTCACCAGCTCATCGCCGGTCGCTCCGGTCGTGGCATTGCGCACGCCCTTGCCCTTGAGCCGCAGCACTTGCCCCGAGCTGGTGCCTTTCGGAACCGTGAGCTGAACCCGCCCGCCGACGGTCGGCACCTCGACCTTTCCGCCGAGCACCGCCTCGTCGATCGTAATCGGCACCTCGATCAGCAGGTCGTCGCCCTCGCGGCGGAACTCCCGGTGCGGCCGCACACGGATCTCGACCAGTGCATCGCCGGCCTCGCCGCCTGCGACTCCAGCCTCGCCGCGTCCCCTGAGGCGTAGCACCTGTCCGTCGGTGACGCCCTCCGGCACGGCAAGGTCGAGCACACCGTTGTCCGGCAGCGTGACGCGCTTCTTGGCGCCCTGCACCGCTTCCAGGAAATCGACGTCGAGCGTGTAGCGGACGTCGCGCCCGCGCATGGCGAAGCCGCCGCGACCGCCGCCGCGGCCCGCACCAGAGAAGATGTCGGAAAACATGTCGCCGAAGTCTTCGAAGATCGGACCGCGTCCACCCGCACCTGCGCCAGCCCCTTGCGGACGCCAGGTCGGACGCCGCACCTCGCCCGAGGCATCGATCTCGCCCGTATCGTAGCGGCGCCGGCGCTCGGGATCGCCGATGATATCGTGCGCGGCTGTGACCTTCTTGAAGCGCTCCTCCGCGGTCTTGGACGGATTGACGTCCGGATGCAGCTCCTTGACGAGCTTCAGATAGGCCTTTCGGATCTGGTCGTCGGTCGCGGACTGCGGGACGCCCAGGATTTGATAGGGGTCATCGGCCATTGCGGAGTTGCATCCTAGGAAACGTGAAAGGCTCCAGAGCGACGATTACGCGTGACGACGACCCGGCACGTCCGCACGGGCCGGAACCCGATGCCGGGAAGCCCGATAGATATGGGATATCGCAACCCCATGGCGAGATCAAAAGGGGCACAGCGCCGCCGCCATCGTCATACCGCAAGCCGGATCTCGGGCTCCCGGGCCAGCAACTCCGCCAGAGCGCCAAAGCGCCGCCTGAGCCGCTCCCCGTCAAGCGTCGTATAGGCCTTCGGAATGCTGAGAACGAGCTTCTGCCCCTCATAGAAAAGCCGCGTCTCGTCGATGATCCCGGGCATGCCGATCGAGAGCATATGTGCCGCCCGAATCGCCGCGCCGATGATTTTGGCCCGTTTCTGCGCCCGCTTGCTGACGATGAGCTTCAGCCGGGTCGAGAAGTCGTCGGGCTTGCCCTCGTCGGACCCCACATGGCGATAGTAGACCGCGAGGGCAAGGAAGATGCGCCCCGCGTGATCGATTCCCGAAAGCCCCGCATGCACGACGACGTTGAGGCTCTGCTCGCCGCGATAGTCGGGATGCGCGCGCCATCCGATATCCGAAAGCAGGCACGCCGCATGCCGGAGCCGACGGTCCTCCTCAGTCTCTTTGGGTCCATCGCCCTCGAACAGGGCGTCGGTCCAGGTGCACAGCTCATGCGCATGCCGCGACGAGCGCGCCCGCTGCCGCGCATAGTCGTCGCAAAAGGAGAGCAACGGGTCTTTCGCCTGCTCGTGCGGCGGCATCAGGCTGAAGAGCAAGCCCTCGCGGATGCCGCACACGGAGAACACCACCTCCGATGGCGCCAACGCTTCGAGCAGGCGCTCGAGAACCAGCGCACCGAACGGCACCACGTCGCGACGGGCCCGCGCCACTTCATCCATGCCCGGCAGCGACGACACCTTCTTGGCGCGCCGCACGAACTGGCAGAACTCGATCGCCTCACGCGTCGGGATCGAATATCCGTGCATCACGCGTAGCGGATAGTTGGTCTGCTCCATATGCAGCTTGGCCAGCGCACGCCACGTGCCGCCGACGGCATAGAACGGCCGCCCCCGGCCGTGCAAGAGCCAGTCGACCCGCGCCACCGCCTCGTCGACGAGTGGCAGCGCCCGATCGACCTTGTTGCCGGTTTGATCGATGAGACGCAGCCCTCCGAGCGGCAGCGTCGCCGCATCGTTGAGGCGGTCCTTGTAAATGTCGATCAGCTCCAGGCTGCCGCCGCCCAGATCGCCCGCGAGGCCGTCGGCGTTGAGAAAACCCATGCGGATTCCGTAAGCGGCGAGCTCCGCCTCCTTGGCACCCGACAGCACCTCGATCGGCACCCCGATCACACGCTCGGCGCGCTGGATGAAATCCGGCCCGTCCTCGGCATCCCGCACCGCCGCCGTGGCCAGCACGCGCAGGTTCTTGACCTTGAGAACACGCGCAATGGCGCGGAAGCGGCGCAGCGCCTCGAGCGCGCGTTCTACGCTCTCCTCGCCGAGATGGCCGGTCGAGGCGATCGACTTGCCGAGCCCTGCCAGCACCTTCTCGTTGAAGATCGGCAACGCGGCGCGCACTGCGCCCTCGTAGACGACCATACGCACCGAGTTCGAGCCGACGTCGATCACGCCGAGCGGCTCGAGGTCCGTCGTTTTCCCGCGTCCGCCGAACACCTGCGTCAAGCTCACCGCGACCTGCCTCGAGATAGACCCTGTTCGACTGCAGAGGAGAAACGCGAAACCCGATTGAGATCATGGGCCTAAATCAGACCCTCGCGCACGACTGCTTGATAGGGACTGATGCCGCCTCGGTCTAGTGCGATGAGCGAGAAAATCGTGCGCCGTTGCTGACAGGTTCCAAACCCATGCGTCACGCCGAGGCGCCGTGTAAGATTATGATTTTCGGTTAATTTTCAGCCCGGTCGCACCCGCGCGCCGGATCCTAGTCGAGTTCGAAGCGCGGCGGAAAATGCTCTTTTAGCGCCTGCCCGCGCCCCGAGAGCGACGGATTGGTCATGAAGTATTTGTGCGCGTTGAACGGGACCTCGTCCGCCGCCGGAACGATGCGCGACGATGATCCGTCCCCCTTGATCTCCCAGCTCTGCTGATTGTCCTTGAGGTTCGCCACCATGATCTGGTCGAGCACCTGCTCGTGCACGGTGGCGTTCTTGATCGGCACCATCGCCTCGACGCGCCGGTCCAGATTGCGCGGCATCATGTCGGCCGAGCTGATGTAGACGGCCGCCTTCGGCGACGGCAGCCCCTCTCCCTGGCCGAAACAATAGATGCGCGCATGCTCGAGGAAGCGGCCGATGATGCTCTTGACGCGGATGTTCTCGGACAGTCCCGGGATGCCGGGCCGGAGACAGCACACGCCGCGCACCACGAGGTCGATCTCGACGCCCGCCTGGCTCGCCTCGTAGAGCGCATCGATGATCTGCGCGTCGACCAGCGAGTTCATTTTCATCCAGACGGCACCCGGTCGTCCAGCCTTCACATGCGCGATCTCGCGCTGGATATGGTCGAGGATTCGGTTTCGGATGCCGCGCGGTGACGCCGCCATGCTCTCGAGCTCCGCGGGCTCGCCGTAACCCGTGACGAAGTTCAGCACACGCGTCACGTCGCGGGCGATGGCGGGGTCGGTCGTGAACAGCGACAGGTCGGTATAGATGCGCGCCGTCTGCACATGATAATTACCGGTGCCGATGTGGCAGTAGGTGACGAGCTCCGAGTTCTCGCGCCGCACGATCTGGCCCAGCTTGGCGTGCGTCTTGAGCTCGATGAAGCCGTACACCACGTGCACGCCCGCCTTTTCGAGATCGCGCGCCCAGCGGATGTTGGCGGCCTCGTCGAAGCGGGCTTTGAGCTCGACCACCGCCGTCACCGACTTGCCCGCCTCGACCGCCTCCTTCAGCGCCTGCACGATCGGGCTGTCGCGGCTGGTGCGATAGAGCGTCCACTTGATGGCCATGACGTTCGGGTCCGCCACCGCCTGACGCAGGAACTGCACCACCACGTCGAAGCTCTCGTAGGGGTGATGGACGATGATGTCCTTCTTGCTGATGGCCGCGAAGCAATCGCCGTTGAACTCGCGGATACGCTCCGGAAAGCGCGGGTTGTAGACCTTGAACACGAGATCCGGCCGGTCGGCGACGATGAGTTGCGCCGTGTCCGCGAGGCCGAGCAATCCTTCCTTGAGGAACACCGACTCCTCACCGACCTCGAGCTCTTCGATCACGAACTTCCGCAGCCGGTCCGGCATGCGTTGATCGAGCTCGAGCCGGATCACGTGGCCCCGGCGGCGCCGCTTGAGCAGCGTCTCGAACGAGCGCACGAGATCCTCGGCTTCCTCCTGCAGCTCCACGTCGCTGTCGCGCAACACCCGGAACGCACCCTGGCTTTTCACGTCGAAGCCGGGGAACAGCTCCGAGATGAACATGCCGATCAGCTCCTCAAGCTGGATGAAGCGCAGGGTGCCTGTCTTCGCGGCATCCTCCACGCGCAGCCGGATGAAGCGCTCGAGCTGACCCGGAATCGGGATCAGGCCGCTCATTGCCTTGGCGTCGCTCTTGCGTTGCATCCACACGACCATCGTCAGGCCGAGGTTCGGAATGAACGGGAACGGATGCGCCGGATCGACCGCGATCGGCGTCAGGATCGGGAACACGTGGCTCATGAACAGGTTCTCGAGCCAGCTCTTTTCTGCCTTCGAAAGATCATCCGGCACGACGATATCGATACCGGCGTCCGCCATGTCCGCCTTGATGTCGGTCCAGCACTTCTGCTTCTCCGCGACCAGCTTGGCCGCGAAGCGATTGATCTCGATGAGCTGCTGCCGGGGCGTCAGTCCGTCCTGCGTGAGCGTCGTCACGCCCGCCGCGATCTGCCCGTAGATGCCCGCGGCACGCACCATGTAGAACTCGTCGAGGTTCGACGCGGAGATGGACAGGAACCGCAACCGCTCGAGCACGGGATGCGCCTTGTTCTGCGCTTCCTCGAGCACACGGCGGTTGAACTGCAGCCACGAGAGCTCGCGGTTATAGAACCGCTCCGGTCCCTCGGGCACCGCGGCCGCAGGCGTCGCGTACGCTCCCGTTTTCGGCTTTGCTCTGGCGGAGGCCATGTCGTTCTGTCCTGAGCGGTCCGTCAATGATGGAACCGTGATGCGTACAATACTATAATGACAATTCAATCCTGCGCGACGGCGTCCTCGCCCGGGGGGCCATCGTCCGCGTCCCCGGCGGCCACGGAAGCCAGCGCCGCCGCCGCGACGGCTCGCGTAACCTTGCGTTGCATCGCCAGCGAAAGCCGATCGCAGGCCGCAACCACCTGGATCGCCGCGTCCATCGACCGGTCCATGTGCAGCGCCAGATAGCTGATGACATGCGGCTCGACCGCGAGTTGCCGGTCGGCGAACAGCTTGACCAGAACCGAGCGGATCAGCGGCCCGTCGGGCATCTCGATCAGCACCGGCGGCGTGGCACGCAGCCGCGACCGGAGATCCGGGAGCGTGATGTCGATCTCGCCGGGCGCGATCCGCGACGTCATGAGGATCGAGCCCGATTTCTCGCGCGCGAGGTTCAGGAGATGAAACAGCACCTGCTCGCTGCCGACCCCGCGATCGATGTCCTCCACGACCAGCGCCGGACGCGCTTCGAACGCGCGCACGGCCGCCTCGTCGAGACGCGACGCCGGCGCAACCAGGGCGCCCGATCGCAGGCGCCAGACGTTCGCGAGGTGGCTCTTGCCGGCACCCGCCGGTCCCACGACCAGCGCGGCCGGAAGCGGCCAGCCCGGCCATCGGTCGACGAGGTCGACCGCTGCCGCGTTGGAGCGGCTGACCAGGAAGTCCTCGGCCTCCTGTGCCGGACGATGCGGCAGCGCGAGCACGAGTTGCTCGGGCTCGGTCTTGGCGCGAAGCGTCATTGCGAGGCGCCTCGATAGACCGGGCTCTTGAGATAGACGTCGAGCGCGAAGCGGATCAGCACGCCGAGCGCCGCCGCGAGCGGCACCGCGACCAGCGTCCCGACGATCCCGAACAGGTAGCTGAACACGAACAGCGCGAAGATGAGCCACACCGGATGCAGACCGATCTTCGAGCCGACGATGGTCGGGCTCAGAAATCCGGCGTCCAGCGCCTGTGCGCTGAGAAAGATGGCGACCACGAGCAGGATCGGCACCATGTCCGGCCAGAACTGGATCACGGCCACTGTCGTCGCGGTAATGAACCCCAGCGCCCATCCGACGAACGGCACGAACGCCATCAGTCCCGTCGCGAGACCGATCAAGAGGCCGTAGTTGAGTCCGACGGCCGACAGCGCCAGGGCATAGAAGGCGCCGAGGATGAGGCACACCGCGCCCTGTCCGCGCACGAACGCGGCGACGGCATCGTTCATGTCCGACGCCAGCGTGCGGATAGAAGCCGCGTGCGCCCGCGGCAGCCAGCCATCGACTTTTTCGAGCATCGGATGCCAATCGATCAGGAGATAGAATACCACCAGCGGCGTGACGAGCATGAGCGCCAGGAAATTGACGATCGCAAGGCTGCGGCTCCAGATCGATGTCGCAGCCCAGCCGACCACGCTCGCCCAGTTCTCGGCCAGCACGTTCGACGCCTTGTCGATCTGTCCGTCGAGGCCGCCGTAACCCGGTCCGAGCCGCTCGCGCATCCACGTCTCGGCCGTCTCGCGCACGCGCGCGATCTCGCCGGGCAACGCCGCCGCGAGGTCCTGCGCCTGCGCGACGATCACCGGCACGACGAGCACCAGCGCCGCAATGATCACCACCGCCAGTGCAACCACGATCAGCAGCGAGGCCACGATGCGGTGCATGCCGAGCGCCACCAGCCTGTCGGCGAGCGGGCTCAGGAAGTAGGCGATCGCGATGCCGGCGACGAACGGCAGCAGAATGTCCTTGAGAGCGGCAATCGTGAGGATGAGCAGCGCCGCCGCCGTCACCCAGAACAACACCTGCCGCTCGGCGCGCATCATCATCTCCGCTCGGGCCTGATCCGACTGCCTACTGCCGGCACTCTACCCGGACATATGCCGTAGCCAAGCACGCAGATACGCCGCAAGCGACGCCACCGTGAGCACGCCCGTAATCCACACCAGCGCCACCCTGAGCGTCTCGAGCCCGAGCCCGAACCCATCGTCGGCGAGCACCGTCGCCGCGAGCACGATCTGGGCCACGGTGTTGGCCTTGCTGACGATAAGCGGGGCGATCCGCACCGGCTGATCGAGCACCCAGGAGAGCATGACGCCGAGCACGATCAGGATATCGCGCGACACCACCGCGATGACCAGCCACGACGGCAGCGCACCCCGCACGCCGAGCGCCACGAAGATCGACACGATGAGCAGCTTGTCGGCAAGCGGATCGAGATAAGCGCCGAGTTCCGTCGACTGGTCGAACCGCTTGGCGATGAAGCCGTCCACCGCGTCGGAGACTCCCGCCAGCACGAACGCGAAGAACGCCGCCTGCGTCTGCCCTGAAACGAGGAGCCAGAACACGACGGGCACCAGGATGACGCGACCGAGCGTTATGAGGTTGGGGATGTTCAAGAGAGGAGGGCCTGGGACGAGATCATGCGGTTTCGTTGCAGTTTACCCCGGCCGCCCCTCCGGAGAACAGACGAAATTCCGCAGGCCGGGCTCCGACGCATTGAAATATAATGGGTTTTTCACAATCGTGGAGCGCCAGCATTAGTAACTCGAGCGTAGAATCCAGGTCCCGCCCGCATCCGTGAGCACGACCCCTTGCCGCGAGAGCGCCGCGGCGAGCGCGAGGCCGCCGCCCGCATCGCGAACCGAAACGTCCGCCGAGCGCGCCGATACGGCACCGATCCGCACGTCGTCGACGCCCGGCATATCGAGAATACGGCCGCGCAGGTCGTTCCATTCGCCGAGGCTCGAGAACTCGACGGCGAGGTGCACGTCGTTTCCACCTCCGCCGTACGACGCGCCGCCGCCCGCTTCCTCCGACTTGGCGACCTTCCAGCGCCCCTCGAGCACGCCCTGCGTCACGACGGCGGCAAGCTCCATCGCATAGGCCACGTCGCCGTCCGCAACCCGGTAGCCGCGCTGCCAAGAGACGACGCCCGCCGGATCGATTCCCGCCAGCGAGACGTTGAGCATCTTGTCCGCCGCATCCGCCTCCGCCACCGCGAACAACACGAAATCCGCCTTGTACTCTGCCGTCACCACCCGCTCGACGCTGTCGTCACCGTTGAGCGCGGCCGTGATCGTATCCTCGTGGATGACCGGCAGCAGCGGTTCGATTCGAAGCGGCGTCAGCGTGTTGTCGAGATCGAGCCCCTTCCAGACATCAGCCCAGGCGCCGCGCGCCGCACTGTAGCGCGTTGCGCCGTCTTTGGTCTCCGCCGTGACGGGCACCAGCACCATGCGCGGCGCCTGCTCCTCGACGAACGGCACGCCTTCCCGGTTGAGCAGATCGCGCACCGCGTCCGCCTGAAACGAGAAATCGAGACTCGCGATGTAGCGCGTCGTCGAATTCGTCTCCGAGCGGACGGCAACGCCATCGATGAAGTCTGCGGCCCGGATGGATTTCAGATGATCGATGCGGTTGTAGGCCGTCACCGGCACGAGGCGCTTCAGGAGCGCGCCGAGCGCGGCCTGCTGGCCGTCGGCATGCGCCTTCTCCTTGGCCGCAACCGCATCCTTGGCCGTGGCCTCGACCGGGTAGTTGGCGATCGTATAAACCTTGCTTGGCGCACCCGCCGCGCAAACCGGTACAGTCGCCGCGAGAACGCCGACGATGAGCCCGCAAGCCCTGTGCCGCACCGCCAATTTCATGCTCCGCCCATGCCCTGTCCGTTGCCGACCCGCGTTCAAGCTGATAGGAGGCCCCATCTCCCGGATACATTCGGGCGAAAGTAGGGACCTTCCCGCACCTCCGAGGACCCATGAGCCAGCCAACGGACGGTTCATCCAAGACCATCACCTATCGCGACTCGGGCGTAGACATAGACGCCGGGAACGCGCTCGTCGAGGCGATCAAGGGGGTCGCCCGCTCGACGTCGCGCGCCGGCGCCGACTCGAGCCTGGGTGGCTTCGGCGGCCTGTTCGATCTCAAGGGTGCAGGATACCGCGATCCGATCCTCGTCGCCGCCAATGACGGCGTCGGCACCAAGCTGCGCATCGCTATCGACACCGGCCGCCATGCGACCATCGGCATCGACCTCGTTGCCATGTGCGTCAACGATCTCGTCGTGCAGGGCGCCGAGCCGCTGTTCTTCCTCGACTACTTCGCGGTCGGTAAGCTCGACGTGGCCACCGCCGCCGCCGTCGTCTCCGGGATCGGCGAAGGCTGCCGCCAGGCCGGCTGCGCGCTGATCGGCGGCGAGACCGCCGAGATGCCCGGCCACTACCAGGGCGACGACTACGACCTCGCGGGCTTTGCGGTCGGCGCCGTCGAGCGCGGCGAGATCCTTCCGCGTCCGGATATCGTCGTCGGCGACGTCGTGATCGGCCTGCCGTCGTCGGGCGTGCATTCGAACGGCTACTCGCTCGTGCGCCGTCTCGCCGCCGAAGAGAAGCTCGGCTGGGACGCCCCCGCGCCGTTCGCCCCCGGAACCAGCCTCGCCGACGCGCTACTCACCCCGACGCGTATCTATGTGAAACCCATTCTGGCGGCACTCGAGGCGACCGGCGGCGCCACCGACGGCCCCCTCAAGGCGCTGGCACATATTACCGGCGGCGGACTCTCCGAGAATATCCCGCGCGTCCTTCCGCCGACGGTTGCTGCCGCCGTCGACCTGACGACTTGGCACGCGCCCGCCGTCTTCGGCTGGCTGGCAAAAGCTGGCAACCTCCCGGAGGCCGAGATGCTGCGCACCTTCAACTGCGGCATCGGCATGGTCGCGGTGGTCGCGAAGGACGGCGCCGACGGCCTCGTGCGCCTGCTTCAGGAATGGGGCGAAGCGCCGGTCGTCATCGGCGAGATCACGCCGCCTTCGGGTGAGAGAAGCTCCGCCAAGGGCAAGGGCGACAGTTGGGCCGTCAGATACGAGGGCGCACTTAAGTACGCGGGATAAGACTCCTCGCGGCGCCGAAGCACCGATAAAACGGAGCAAGGCAACCGTAGCGGAAAAGTCCCCATGACCACCGGACAGGGCGAGCCGGACGTACGCAAGGAGACCGGCGAACCGCAGGCGCCGAGCTCACGACGGGCAGCGGCGTCGCTCGATCCCGACGCGAGACCGCCCTCGCCGTTCCGGATCGTGTTCGCCATCGTGCCGCTGCTGGTCATCGCAATCGTCGCAACGAACCTGCTGGGCCTCTGGACGACCTCCATCCAGGAGGCGACGCGCAAGGAAACCCTGAGCGAGCCCGAGCCCAGCCGCGAGGAGACATTCGACGTTCCGGCCCCGGTCGCAGAAGCACCGGCCAAACCCGCGTTCGACGCCGCCGTCGTGGTGGCACGGCTTGCCGACGCCGACCCGGCTCAGGGCGCCACCGTCTTTCGCATGTGTAGCGTGTGCCATCCGGGCGAAAAGAACGCGCCGCCAAAGATCGCGCCGAACCTCTGGGGAGTCCTCGGCCGCGCCAAGGCGGCAGCTCCCGGATATGCCTACTCGGCCGCTCTCAAAGCCAAGGGTGGCACGTGGACGTACGAGGACCTGGCGGACTTCCTGCGCAATCCACGGGAATTCGCGCCCGGCACGAGCATGGCCTTCGCAGGCATCTCGGACAACGCGCGGATGGCGAACCTCATTGCCCACCTGCGCACGCTGTCGGATGCGCCTTTGCCGCTCCCCGGCAAAGCCCGTTAGCGACAACGGCCGCGGTCGAACCGGCTGATCCGCCGAAACGCCGCCAACGAGCGGATGCACCCCGCCCTCACGGCGTGCTATGCACCGCGCCATGACAGAAGCCACAAAGAAGCGCGTCGCGATCCTGATCTCCGGCCGCGGCTCCAACATGCAGGCCCTGGTCGAGGCCGCGCGCGCGCCGGACTACCCGGCCGAGATCGCGCTCGTCATATCGAACCGCCCCGAGGCGGCGGGCCTCGCATGGGCGAAAGCCGAGGGCATCCCGACCCTCGCGCTCGACCACAAGCTTTACGAGAACCGCGAGCACTTCGAGGGACAGCTCCAGAGCGTCCTCGACATCTCGAAGATCGATCTGGTCGCCCTCGCGGGCTTCATGCGCCTGATGACGCCCGCCTTCGTCGAGCGCTGGAGCGGACGCATGATCAATATCCATCCCTCGCTGCTGCCGGCCTTCAAGGGCTTGCATACCCACGCGCAGGCCATCGCCGCCGGGGTCAGGATTTCGGGTTGCACAGTCCACTTCGTGAGCGGCCAGATGGACGCAGGCCCGATCATCGCCCAAGCGGCCGTACCGGTACTTGCGGGCGATACCCCGGACGCATTGGCCGCCCGGGTGCTGGCCGTCGAGCATCGGTTGTATCCGGCAGCCCTCGCACTTGTTGCGCGCGATCAAGCCGTCTTGAGCGGTGACGGTGTACAGATGCAACCCACTGGGAACGCTGGGGTTAACCACCAACAGGCGCTTCTCTCGCCTGCCACGTGACCGGAGGATAGTGAAAGCCGTGGCAACGGTCCGGCGATCCATCTGATCCAGCTCATGCCCGCTGGGCGACGCTGCCGCATGGACAGCCGGAAAACCGAGGCAGTAAATTGGGTTACTCAAACCCCACCCGAGAGTAACCGCAGGAACACCAAGCCTCTGATGTTCTTGTGATAGAAGGTAGCAACCAGGGTTGGCCTCGAGTCCGGCAGCAGAACGCCTGAGGGCACGTGCCGGAGGTCCCCTAGCTGAGCAAAGCGCCTCGCGCCGACATCCGGCCCGCCAAGGCCGTCTTGCTGAGCCCACGCATTGAAGGTCGGAGACCGGCAACACGCCCGCGACCGGACCGACCCGGAGACATTTTTGCATGACCGCAGAAACGACTGAGCAGAACGCGAACCTCGGCCTCGGCGACGAGAGCAGCATCTGGTTCAACCTGAGCCCCTTGCTCAAGGACCCTGAGAACCCGATGCGGCTCCTGATGCAGATGGCGGAGCGCTATGGCCCGGTGATCCCGGTCAACATGGCCAACCAGCGCGTCGTGCTCGTCACCGAGCCTGAGTACTTCAAGCACGTGCTCGTCACCAAGGTTGACAACTACATCAAATACTTCGACGGGCTGAAGCCGATCTTCGGCAAGTCCATGATCACGCACGACGGCGCGCTCTGGCAGAAGATCCGCATGCCCCAGCAGCCGGCTTTCCACCCCGACGCGTTCGGCGACTACATCCCCTACTTCATCGACGCCATCAAAACCAAGATGGCCAACTGGGGCGAGCTCGCCAAGACGGGCGAGACCTTCGAGATGGTCGAGCAGACCTGGACGCTCGCCGCCGACATGATCTGCAAGGCGCTCTTCGACCGCGAGATGCCGTTCAATCCGCACTTCGTCTTCAAGTGCGTGAAGACCTATACCGACGTATCGAACCACAAGGACATCCGCCTCAAGCGGCAGTCCGACGCCCTGTTCGAGGTCGGCGAGGAGGATACCGCCAAGGCGGTCGAGACCTGGTGGAGCGTGCCGCCTGCCGTGTTCGCCGCCGACCCGCGCGAGGAGCGCGAGAAGACGCTTCTCAAGATGATCGAGGCCGCCGCTGCCGATCCCAACATCCCGGAGTTCGACCAGCAGCAGGCCGTCGACGAGATCAAGCAGTACCTCTGGGCCGGCACCGAGACCACGGCGCTGACGCTCGCCTGGGCGATGTATCTGACGGCCACGCATCCTGAAGCTGCCGAGCGCATCCGCCGCGAGGGCGAGGCCGTCTGCGGCGATCGCGAGCCGACCGCCGCCGACTATTCGGCGCTCCAGTACACCCGCTCCGTCATCCAGGAGACCATGCGGCTCTATCCGCCGGTATGGAGCCTGATCCGCGTCGCTACCCAGCCCGACGTCATCGCCGGCAAGGAGATCAGCCCCGGCGACCGCATCGTGCTGTTCGGTTACGGCGCCCACCACAATCCAAAGTTCTGGAAAGATCCCGAGACGTTCATGCCCGAGCGTTGGATGGACAAGACCCAGAAGCAGGTGAAGTACAGCTACATCCCGTTCGGCGCCGGCAAGCGTTCCTGCATCGGCGGCGCTATGAGCCAGGTCGAGAACACGCTCGCGCTGTCGATCCTGCTGCGCCGCTTCCGTCCCGAGTACGTCGGCCTCCAGCCACCCGGCATCAACGCCACGGTGACGTTGACGCCGCGCGGCGGCCTTCTGTTCCGCGTTCGCGAGCTGAGCTAGCGGACAACAGTCTGCTCCCCTTCAGGCACGTCTGGATCCCGGCCGTCCATGCGAAGCATGGCTCCGCCATGACGCCGGGATGACGTTACGATTGCGGGACGCGGCCTCCTCCACTCTTCGTCACCCCGACGAAGCCTGCCCCGGCGCAGGCCGGGGGTCGGGATCCAGACACGTCTCCGAAATGCGCGGTCGCTGTTGGCCGCAAAAAAACGGGCCCGCAAGGGCCCGTTTTCGCGTTCAGCGATTGCGCCGGCTCAGCCGACGATTTCCTTGGCCGTGAAGTTGAGCTTGATCTCGCGCGCGGCCGACTTCGGGCTGTCCGAGCCGTGCACCGAGTTCTCGCCCTTGGAAACCGCGAACTTCTTGCGGATCGTGCCGCGCTCGGCTTCCGACGGATCGGTCGCCCCCATGATCTCGCGGTACTTGGCAACGGCATTCTCGCCCTCGAGCACCTGAAGCACGATCGGCTCCGAGGTCATGAAGCTGACGAGCTCCTTGAAGAAGGGGCGCTCCTTGTGCTCGGCGTAGAATTCCTGCGCCTGGGCCTTGGTCCACTTGACCCGCTTCTGGGCGACGATGCGCAGTCCCGCATTCTCGATCACGGCGTTGATCTCGCCGGTCAGGTTGCGCTTCGTCGCGTCAGGCTTGATGATGGAAAATGTGCGCTCTTTGGCCATCGTGCTCTCTTTGGATCCCCGTTTCGTTCAATTTTTCGGGCTGCTTCGGCCCGGCTTATAAGCCGGTCGCCGGTTCGCCAGAAGGCGGCGCCTTATCGCAGGCTGGAAGTCCGGCTGCCAAAACGAGAAAATGCCCTGTAAAAGCCCGGATTCAATGTTGATCAGACCCCAAAGTGCAAATTGCTGGGGACTGTTCCGGTTCTCCGTGACGGGCATGTGAAGCAAGGCGGGCCGATAACGCATCTTGTGGATGGTTTGCACGCACGAAAGGACGGGGACATGACACGGCGGCCATGATCGGACGGACGAAGCGTACGGCGCAGCCTGAAGACTTGGACCGGCAGTCTGACATCATGGTATGAGCGGGAATGAGTGGATCTGCGTCAGATATTCAATGGTTCATCGCCCGGGACGGTAAGCAGCACGGACCCGTGACAGATGCCGAGCTCAAGAAGATCGTCGAGCTCACGCATCTGAAGCCGACGGACCTTGTCTGGCGCCAGGGGTTCACGGACTGGCGGGCCGCGGCCGCGGTGTTCCCCGAGCTTGCCGGGCCCAAGACCCCCGCTTCTCCGCCGATCCGCGACACTGGATCTGCGGCGCAGCCGTCCGCAGAGTTGAAGTCCACGTCGCCGGCCCTCGACCCGACCCCCATCAAGGGCTCGGCCTCACAGCACTATCAAGCGGCGGCGGAACGCGCACCTCAGCAGGACACGTGGCGCGCCGAGCGGGAGCCGACGCGCACTGAGCCGACACGCACCGAGCCAATCATCACACGGCCGCTCGGCACGCCGACCGTCCGGACGGCAGGCACGCTAACGGCACCCGCTCATAATGCGGCATCCAACACGCAGGGCTTGAGCGTCACGGGTCCCGTGACAGCGGGCCGAGGCGCCGCGCCGGCAACCCTGGGATCACCGGCGCCGCGCCCCACCCCCGACGGCCGCAGGCCGGCCGATCTGTCGTCGCAACCGCGTCCCGAGCCGCCCGCGACATCGCGCGGCCGCAAGCTGGCGCTGGTCGCCACTGGCCTTCTCGCCATGACCGGCGCGGGCGCCTGGCTGTCGAGCGCGTACAAGGACGACGTATTCACATATATGCAGACCGACGATGCGGAGACGGTTTCGACCGCAACCGCCGCGACCGCCGCCGCCATTGCGCCCTCCGCGCCGGCCACGACCGCTGCCGTGCCCACCGCCGTGACGGACCCCAACTCGCCCGACGCGATCGATCGCAAGCTGCAGGGCCGGGGCATGTGGGTCAGCGTCAAGCAGGAGTTCCCGGAGTGGTATCAGGCCCGCGTCACCGAGGTCGCCCGCCTGTCGTCGGAGAACAAGCAGCAGGCCGAGATCACGCGATACCTCGTCGGCGAACTCGTAACCCTGCGTCGCGAGAACGCCAAATATGCTCTGGCCGCCAGCACGAGCCGACACAAGGAGCTGGCGGCGGCCTTCCTCGCCAACCTGAACACCCTGTCGCAGGAAAGCGGCGACGATTGCTACGAGTTCATCTCGAAAGGCGAGTTGAGCCCGACCATCGTATCGCGCATGGATGACCCGGCGAAGAGCACGCAGATAGAAGCTCAGGTGGCCGCCGTGCTGGGCGCGATCGCCGAAGGCAGGAAGCAGCCGGCCGAGCACGCGGCTCCCGTCAAGACCGACTACGACGTGCTCGCCGGCGAGCTTGGTCGTCTCGGCTGGACACAGGCCGACATGCAGCTCTTCGCCAATCCGAAGGCTCTGGCGCAGGCGCCGCGCGCGCGCGTCTGCAGCATGCTGAAGGACTGGTTCACGGCGCACCTCGCCATCCAGGATCCGAGCACGCAGGAGCGCCTCCTGTTCGAGACCCTGAAACCCGTCATTTCCGGTTAGCGCCACATCGCCCCTGGGTCCCGGCTCTGCGCGGCTGCGCCGCTCGGCCGGGATGACAACGGGGTGGCATAGGCTCTCAGGCTGTCATCCCGGCCAAGCGACGGCGTAAGCCCGAGCGCAGAGCCGGGACCCCGGGACCACTTGCGCCGCCCCCGCGTGACAACCGCCCGCCAAGCGGCTATTCGCCTGCGAGCCATGCTGCACATCAACGACCTCACCTACCGCATCGAAGGCAAACCGATCCTCGAGGACGCGACGGCGGCCATCCCCGAGGGCCACAAGGTCGGCCTCGTCGGCCGCAACGGCGCGGGTAAATCGACGCTCCTGAAGCTGATTGCCGGCGACCTCCACGCCGACCAGGGCGGCATCACGATTCCCCGCGGCGCCCGCATCGGCCGCATCGCTCAGGAAGCCCCCGGCGGCGAGGAGAGCCTGATCGACTGGGTGCTGTCCACCGACATCGAGCGCGCTTCCCTTCTTTCCGAGGCGGAGACGGCCACGGACCCGCATCGCATCGCCGAGATTCAGATTCGCCTCGCCGACATGCGCGCCCACGCCGCGCCCGCGCGCGCAGCCAGCATCCTCGCCGGCCTCGGCTTCGACGAGGAAGCCCAGCAGCGCCCCTGCCGCGCCTTCTCGGGCGGCTGGCGCATGCGCGTCGCGCTCGGCTCGGTGCTGTTCCTGGAGCCGGACATCCTGCTCTTGGACGAGCCGACCAACTACCTCGATCTCGAAGGCACGCTCTGGCTCGAGAGCTATCTCAAATCCTACCCGCACACGGTCCTGATCGTCAGCCACGACCGCGACCTCCTCAACCGCGCGGCAGGCGCCATCCTGCACCTCGACCGCGGTAAGCTCACGCTCTACACGGGCGGCTACGACGACTTCGAGGAGACGCGCCGCGCGCGCCAGCGCCTCGAACTGAAACTCAAGAAAAAGCAGGACGACGAGCGTCGGCGCATCCAGGCCTTCATCGACCGCTTCAAGGCCAAGGCGACCAAGGCCAAGCAGGCGCAGAGCCGCGTCAAGTATCTCGCCAAGATGCAGCCGATCGCCGACCAGATGGAAGACCGCGTCGCGCCGTTCGCGCTGCCGAGCCCCGAGAAGCCGCTCGCAAGCCCCCTGATCCGCATCGAGAAGGCCACAGCCGGCTATGATCCGGCGCATCCCATCCTGACCGGCCTCGATCTGCGCATCGACCAGGACGACCGCATCGCGCTCCTGGGCGCCAACGGCAACGGAAAATCGACCTTCGCCAAGCTGGTCGCCGGAAAGCTGACGCCGCTGAGGGGTGACGTTTTCGGCACCGGGCGCATCACCGTCGGCTACTTTGCCCAGCACCAGCTCGACGAGTTGAACCCTCAGTCGACGCCCTTCGATTACGTCGTCAAACTGATGCCCGAGGCAACGGAGGCCCAGCGCCGCGCCCGTCTCGGCACCTGGGGCTTCGGCGCCGACAAGGCCGACACCAAGTGCGGAAACCTCTCCGGCGGCGAGAAAGCACGCCTGCTGCTGGCCCTGACCGCCTTCCACGCGCCGCACCTCCTGATCCTCGACGAGCCGACCAACCATCTGGATGTCGACAGCCGCGAGGCGCTGATCCACGCCATGGCCGAGTACGAAGGCGCCGTGATCCTGATCAGCCACGACCGCCACTTGGTCGAGGCCACCGCCGACCGCCTGTGGCTGGTCGCCGACGGCACGGTCAGATCCTACGACGGCGATATGGAGAGCTATCGCGCCGAGCTGTTGCAGGCGCGCACGCCAAGAGCCGAACGGCGAACGGCTGCAAACGATGAAAACCGCGCCAGCCGCGCCGACCAGCGCAAAGCCGCTGCCGACCGCCGCGCCGAGCTGGCGCCGCTGAAGAAGACAATGCAGGCGGCGGAGAAAGCGGTCGAGAAACTCACCGCCGAGCTGGCCGCACTCGATGCGAAGCTCGCCTCTCCCGATCTCTACACCGACGCCGCCAAAGCGAGCCGCATCTCACTCGAACGCGGGCAGACGGCGAAGCGCCTCGCCGAAGCCGAAGAAGCCTGGCTTACCGCCACCAGCGCCTACGAGGCCGCCGAGCAGGCGGCAACGGCATAGTCCGTTCCGTATTGGAGGAAAACGCCGGCTCAGTCTGCGGAAGCGCGTCTGCACTCCGCCGTCGCCGGAGTGACGTTGAGTTTGGACTGCCGTATCTCGCACCTGTAACGTCATCCCGGCATCATGGCGAAGCCATGCTGCGCATGGACGGCCGGGATCCAGTCACGCCGATTGCTCGCAAAGCCATGTTTCCGCTCAGTCGGGAAGCCTCCTTGAGCTTTCCCCGATCCCACCAGAACCAGGAACCTGTCGGCACCGCATCGCGTTCATCAGCCGCGGAGGCGTGCGGCGGCCCTCGAGGCACCGCAAGCGCATGGCGCCGCCTCCCCGACACACATGGAGGAAACCACCATGATCCGACAAGGATTGTTACTGGCTTGCGCGCTGACGCTCGGCGCCGCGGCGGCCCGCGCGGAGAACGCGATCTCCACCGAAGGCCTCAAGGCTTCCACTACGGCGGTCACCGTCGGCACCGTCACCACCGAGAAGGACGGCTACGTCGTCGTGCACAGGACGGACATCACCGGCACGCTTCCCGGCTCGATCATCGGGCACGCCCCCGTCAAAGCCGGTCAGAATGCCGAGGTAACCGTCAATCTCGACAAGCCGGCAGAGCCGGGCACCAAGCTCATCGTCATGTTGCACGAGGAAGGAAACAACGACACCGTGCTCGATGCGGCGGACAAGCCGGCCAAGGCCGACGGCAAGGTGGTCCAGCAGACGGTGACGGTGCAGTAAAGGCAGCGGAGCAATCGCTGTAGGACAGGACGGATCATGAGCAGCGGACGACCCGAACGGGATCGTCGGTTTGCTCGTTGCGGATCAGGTGAACTGCGGTCGGTCGTCGATGATCTGGCTCAGAAGCTGGCACGCCGTCTGTTCCGGCCGCTCCCTGTCGTGCGCTTGCGCCGCGCCCCGCGTGACGCCGTCCCGTCCCCAGTAGAGCACGGAGACGATATCACCTTCGACGCGAAACGTCGCGTCGTGATACTTGCCATCCTTGGCAATACTGAACGCGGTCGGCCGGCAGGCGTCCGTCATTTTCGCCTCCCCATTCAATGACGTAGAAAGCGTACCTTGAATCGCCTGGTTGGAAATTACGGGCGATTACGTACCGCATCCTTCCGCCGACGGCCGATCGCGACGACGACCGGACCCGCTGAAATATCGGCGGAATTCTCGTTTCAGCCGGCGATCCTGGAGAAGTCGGCGACGGTCAACGTTGCAGCGCGGATCTCGGACAGAAGTTTGAGCCGGTTCTCACGCAACTTTGGGTCCGCGTCGTTGACGGTCACCTTGTCGAAGAACGCATCGACCGGCGCCCGAAGCTCGGCAAGCGCGTTCATCGCGCCTTTGAAGTTCTCGACGTTGATCGCCGCCACCGTGTCCTGTTTCACGCTCTCGATGGCCGCCGCCAGCGCCAGCTCCTCCTTCGCCGTGAGAAGCTTCAGGTCGTAACCGCCCCCATAGCTGGCTTTGTCCTTCTTCTCCTCGATGCCGAGGATGCTGGACGCGCGCTTGACGCCCGCGAGCAGGTTCGCCCCGTCGTCAGTCTTGAGAAACTCCGTGAGCGCTTCCACGCGTTTCACGATCAACGCGAGATCGTCCTGTCCACCGAGCGAGAACACGGCATCGATCAGGTCGTGCCGCGCGCCCTTGTCCTTGAGATAGACCTTGAGCCGATCGGCGAAGAACGACAGCAGATCCTGCTTGAGCACCGACGGAAGCGCAAAGGCCCCGACCAGCGCCGCATCCGGAATGTTTTTGTTCCTGTCCTTGAGAAACGTGTCCGGATCTTTCACCGACCAGACCGAGATCGCGTTCCAGCCCGCGTCGTCGGTCTCCACCCACGTCGAGCGCATCATCTCCTCTTGCGCCGTATTGCCGGCGACCTTCGCGAACAGGAACAGGTTTCCTTTCCTGGAGACGCTGGTCTTGAGCTGCGCGTAGGCATGGTCGAAGGCGCGTAGCAGCGGCACCCGGAGATCGTTCTCGATCGCGATCCGGATCACGCCCAGCGCCGCGCGGCGGAGCTGGTAGGGATCGCCCGATCCCGTCGGCTTTTCATCGATGGCCCAGAAGCCGACCAGCGTATCGAGCTTGTCCGCCAGCGCGACCGCGATTGCCACCGCATCGCCGTCCTCCTCCTTCGGCACCGTGTCGGACGGTCCCTTGGGCTTGTAATGCAGCTCGATGGCGCGTGCGATCTCGGGCTTCGTACCAGCCTTTTCCGCGTAATACCGGCCCATCAACCCCTGCAGCTCCGGGAATTCGCCGACCATGTCGGAAACGAGGTCGGCCTTGCAGAGCTCGGCGGCCCGGCGCGCATCCTGCGGATCGGCATCGACCGCGCCCGCGACCTGAAACGCAAGCTCCTTGATCCGCTCCACACGCTCCGCCTGCGTGCCGAGCTTCTCGTGGAACGTGATGCCGTCGAGGGCGATGCGCATCTCGTCGAGCGGCCGCTTGAGATCCTGGTCCCAGAAGAACTTGGCATCCGCCAGCCGCGCGCGGATCACCTTCTCGTTTCCGGAGACGATCTGCACGCCACCGTCCGTCGCCGTGAGGTTCGACACCAGGATGAACCTGTTGGCGAGCTTCTTGGTCTTGGGATCGCGCACCGAGAAGCACTTCTGATGCGTCTTCATCGATGTGATGAGGCACTCGGGCGGCACCTCGAGAAAGCTTTCGTCGAACGTCCCCATCAGCACGACCGGCCATTCCGTGAGCCCCGCGTTCTCGGCGAGCAGGGCCTCGTCCTCGATCAGCTCCAGCTTGGCCTTCTTGGCCAGCGCCTCGGCCTGCTCGCGGATCTCATCCGCGCGCTCGGCCGCGTTCAGCATCACCGCGTGGCCGGCGAGCTTGTCGGCGTAGTCTTCGAAACCCGAGACCTCGAACACCTCGTTGCCGTGGAAGCGATGACCGCGCGTCGCATTCGAGGCGACGAGCCCGGCCACCTCGAGCGGCACGATCTTGCCGTCGATCAGGCAGATGATGGATTTCAGCGGCCGCACCCACTGGAACGTGCCGGAGCCCCATCGCATGGACTTCGGCCAGGGAAACTTCGCCAGCACGCTCGCCACCACCTCGGCCGTGATCTCCGCCGCGGCCCGGCCCGGCTTTTCGATCCGCGCGACGTAGTAGTCGCCCTTCTTCTCGTCCTTGACGATCTCCGCCTCGCCGAGCGATCCGAGCCCCGCCGCCTTCAGAAATCCTTCGACGGCTTTTTCCGGCGCCCCGACGCGCGGCCCCTTGCGCTCCTCCGAGACGGCGGGAGACTGCGCCGGCACGTCCTCGACCGCGAGCGTAAGCCGCCGCGGGGTCGCGAAACTATGCGCCTCTCCGACCGCGAGTCCCTGGGCGCGCAACCCGTCCGTCACCAGCCGCTTGAGATCGTCCGCCGCCCGCGCCTGCATGCGCGACGGGATCTCCTCGGAAAAAAGCTCGAGCAGCAATTCGGCCATCGGTCGTGCCTCGTTGGAAATTCATCGGAGCCGCGCGAAGCGGCGCCCCGCAAGACACATACGAGCCCGGCCGCACCCCGGCAACCCGCAACGAGGCATCCAAACGGCGAAAGCCGAGGACATGCTAAAGCTTGTCCTCGGCCTCGATGGCGTGACGCTGGCAGCGCCGGGATTACGGCGCCGGCGCAGGCTCGGTCGCGGGCGTCTCGGGAGCAGGAGCTTCCGGCGCAGGCGCAGCATCAGGAGCCGGCGTCGGCTCGGGAGCAGGCTCCGGTGCCGCGGCCGGCGCGGGTGCAGGTTCAGGCGCGGCGGCGGGCTCAGGCGCAGCAGCCGGAGTTTCAGCAGGCGGCGTACCGATGTAGCCGATCGCCTGCTTGCCGACGTCGTCGACGGCACCCGTCGTGGTCAGATAGCCGAGACCGATGATCAGAGCGGCAAAGAACATCCAGAACACCGGACGATACCGCCCGAGCAGAATGCCGCCGATCAACAGCGCCGGCACACCGATAACAAGCAACCCCAAAATAGTTTCCACTAGCGGCCTCCATCCGTCTCGAGCCAGGCTTTACAGCACGCCTTGGCGAGTTCACGGACGCGGAGGATATACCCCTGCCGCTCCGTAACGGAGATCACACCACGCGCATCGAGAAGATTGAAAACATGTGATGCTTTTATGCACTGGTCATACGCAGGCAACGCCAGCAGATGTTTGCCGTCGATTGCACCCTTCTCGAGCAGCGATTTGCATTCCTTTTCGGCATCACGGAAATGCTGAAGCAGAAGCGCGGTGTCCGCGTATTCGAAATTGAATCGCGAATACTCTTGTTCCGCCTGCAGAAAAACGTCGCCGTAGGTGAGCTTC
>JAFKKW010000047.1 GCA_017304275.1 Hyphomicrobiales bacterium
GCTTCGGCGGCGGCGGCGTGCAGGACGTCAAGGAAGAGAGCCTGATGCTGACCGGCGACGAGAACATCGTCGACATCGATTTCGTCGTCTATTGGCGCATCAAGGATGCGGCCCAGTACCTCTTCAACATCCAGAACCCCGACAACACCGTGAAGGAAGTCGCCGAGAGCGCCATGCGCGAGGTGGTGGGACAGTCGAACATCCAGCCGATCCTCACGGAAGCGCGCCAGAAGACGGAAGCCGCCGTGCAAGCGCTGATCCAGCAGACGCTGGACGGCTATCGGGCCGGCATCCAGATCGACCAGGTGACGCTGCAGAAGGTGGATCCGCCGACGGACGTCATCGACGCGTTCCGCGACGTGCAGGCGGCGCGCGCCGACAAGGAGCGGCTGCAGAACGAAGCCTTCGCCTACGCCAACAAGGTGGTGCCGGAAGCGCGCGGTGAAGCCGAGCGCATCCTGCAGGCCGCCGAAGGCTTCAAGCAGGGCACGGTCGCAGAGGCGCAAGGCCAGACGGCGCGCTTCCTCAAGGTCTACGACGAGTACAAGAAGGCACCCGAAGTGACGCGCAAGCGCATCTTCCTCGAAACGATGGAACGCGTGCTCGGCGGCACGGACAAGGTGATCATCGACGGAAAGAGCGGACAGGGCGTCGTGCCCTATCTGCCTCTGGACCAGCTCCAGCCGCGCCGGCAGCAGCCCGTCGAGGGAGGAAACTGACATGCGCGCATTTCTGCTGTTTCTCGTCGTTCTGCTCGGCGCCGCCGCAGCCGCCGTCTACGCCTCGGCGTTCATCGTGCACCAGAACGAGCAGGCGCTCGTGCTCGAGTTCGGTAAGCCGAAGCGCGTGGTGTCGCAGCCGGGGCTCAACTGGAAGCTGCCGCTGGTCGAGACGGTCGATATCTTCGACAAGCGCATCCTGGACCTCGACACGCAGGCGCAGGAGGTCACGGCGTCCGATCAGAAACGCCTGATCGTCGACGCGTTCGCGCGGTTCAAGATCATCGATCCGCTCAAGTTCTATCAGACGCTGCGGTACGAAGGTGCCGTGCGGTCGCGCCTCGGACCGATCGTCGAGTCCGCCCTGCGCCGTGCCTTGGGTGCGGCGACGTTCCAGGACCTCGTGAAGGACAAGCGCGAGGTGCTGATGAAGCGCATCGCCGCCAACGTCAACGATGAAGGGCGCGACTTCGGCCTCGAGGTCGTCGACGTGCGCATCAAGCGCGCCGACCTGCCCGAGCAGAACCAGAAGAGCGTGTTCGAGCGCATGCGTGCCGAGCGTCAGCGCGAGGCGGCCGAATTCCGCGCCCAGGGCACGGGCGAAGCCAACCGCATCAAGGCGACCGCCGACCGCGAGGTCACGATCATCAAAGCGGAGGCGACGCGCAAAGGCGAGGAGCTGCGCGGCGAGGGCGAAGCGGAGCGTAACAAGATCTTTGCCGACGCGTTCGGCCGCGATCCCGACTTCTTTGCTTTCTACCGTTCGATGCAGGCTTACGAACAGGGACTGCAGCCGGGCGACACGCGTCTCGTCATTTCGCCCGACAGCGATTTCTTCAAGTATTTCTCCGATCCGCTGGGAGCCCCTAACCCGAGACCACAATGAGCGATCTCATCGTCGCCTTCGGGCTGGTGCTTGTGATCGAAGGGCTGCTGTGGGCCCTTTCCCCCGAGTTCGGACGCCATCTTCTGGCCGTGGCCGCAGCCACGCCAGAGGATAGCCTGCGCAAAGCGGGATGGGTGGCGGTGGCCTTCGGGGCGCTCATCGTCTGGATGGTCAGGGGATAGCCGCCTTCGGGCTGCTGTTCCCGAACCGTCGCGGGCCGGCCGCGTTGACAGCCTACCTGCGATCTCACACTTTGGACGGCAACCGTGTAAAGAGACCGGTCCGCGTGCCCGATCGTCAGGATCGGACACGGTGAGGACCAGCGAAGGAGCGTCTGATGATCACGACCCTCGGGCATAGCGCGACGGCCGGATACTGTGACCAAAAGCGGGCGCCGACATTCAGGGTGCTCGCGCTTGCAGCCCTCATGGCCTTGGGGGGCGGAGCCGGGTCTGCGGCGGCGCAGGAGAACGGGCCGAAGTCGGTGGCACCCGTCGCCGAGAAGCTCATCGATGCCGTCGTCAACATCTCGACCAGCCAGATCGCCAAAGGTCCAGAGGGGGTGCCGCTGCCGCAGGTACCCAAAGGCTCGCCGTTCGAAGATTTCTTCGAGGACTTCTTCAACAAGAAGGGCGGCCGGGTGCCGCCGTCTGAACGCAAAGTCTCGTCGCTCGGCTCCGGTTTCGTCATCGACGGCAAGGAAGGCCTGGTCGTCACGAACAACCATGTCATCGACGGCGCGGACGAGATCATCGTCAACTTCCATGACGGCTCGAAGCTCAAGGTCGACAAGGTGCTCGGCCGCGATACCAAGACCGATCTGGCGCTGCTCAAGGTGACGCCCAAGAAGCCGCTCACGGCGGTGGCCTTCGGATCGTCCGCCAATCTCAGGGTCGGCGACTGGGTGATGGCGATCGGCAATCCATTCGGGCTCGGCGGCTCTTTGACGCTCGGCATCATCTCGGCCAAGCAGCGCGACATCAACGCCGGTCCCTACGACGACTTCCTGCAGACGGACGCGGCCATCAACAAGGGCAACTCGGGCGGGCCGCTCTTCAACATGGACGGCGAGGTCGTGGGCGTGAACACGGCCATCATCTCGCCGACGGGCGGCTCGATCGGCATCGGATTCGCGGTTCCCGCCGACACGGTCACGGCGGTCATCTCGCAGCTCAAGGAGTTCGGCCAGGTCAAGCGCGGCTGGCTCGGCGTCAAGATCCAATCGATCAGCGAGGACATCGGCGAAAGCCTCGGCGTGCCGGAGAACACCGGCGCGCTGGTGGCCGGCGTCACGCCCGAGAGTCCGGCGGCCAAGGGCGGGATCGAGCAAGGCGACGTGATCCTCAAGTTCGACGGCAAGGACGTGACGACCATGCGCGGCCTGCCGAAGCTCGTCGCGCAGGCGCCGACCGGGAAATCGGTCGAGGTCGAAGTGCTGCGGCAAGGGCAGAAGAAGACGCTGACTGTCTCCGTCGGCATGCTCGAGGACGAGGACGGCAAGCCGGAACCCGCTTCGCAGAGCGCCCCGGAGCAGACGCCGTCGCCGTCGACGACGGTGCTCGGACTGGTGCTCGC
>JAFKKW010000048.1 GCA_017304275.1 Hyphomicrobiales bacterium
GCTCTTCCCCAACGCCCGCTACTGCATCGGCGCGCTCGAATACGATTTCTGGGCACCCGAAGGGAAGCACAGCGGCGACATGGAGACGTTCGCCTCGGTATTCCGCGCCAATACAAAAGCGATCGCCGACCGGTTCACGTTTATCAAGCCCGGCGACGACGTGGTGACGGGCATCCGCGCGCTCGCCGCCTACGGCCACACGCCGGGCCACCTGAGCTTCATGATCGAGAGCGAAGGCCAGGCGATCTATTACTGGGGCGACTGCGCTCACCATCAGGTCGCCTCGCTCGCACGGCCCGACTGGCACTGCGTCTTCGACGCCGACCCGGCAGAGGCAGCCGCGACCCGCAAGCGCATCTACGACCACGTGGCAACCGATCGCATCCCGGTCATCGGCTACCATTTGCCGTTCCCGTCCGTCGGCTACGTGGAGCGTACCGCGCCGGGCTCGTATCGCTGGCTTGCGCACACCTATCAGCTCAACCTTTGACCATGGGCGACAGCGAGCGCGCCTTCGCCGTGCGATGAACGCCGAGCATACGGGGCGCTTTCACCCTCGCTTGCCTGTTGCGCCCGCGCCGTAACCATGCGCGCACGGAGCGGCCACCGGACACCTAGGCGATGCCCACCTGATCGACTAAGTTCACGGCCGTTGAGGCAACCTCGGCGGCTGATGACACACGACCTGAACTTCAAGACCACCATGCATGTCGCCTACGGCGAGCCCACGCCCGTAAGTCCCGGCATCGTGCGGGTCGTTGCCAGCAACGCGAGCCCCCTGACCTTCAAGGGCACCAACACCTACCTCGTCGGTATGACGGAGCTCGCCGTCATCGACCCGGGTCCCGCCGACGAAGCCCACCATGCCGCCATCCTGAAGGCGGCGGCCGGCCGTCCGATCCGCCAGATCCTGGTCACGCACGCCCACCGTGACCATGTCGACGGCGCCGCTGCGCTCAAGCAGGCGACCGGCGCGCCGGTCATGGGCTTCGGACGCGAGGACTTCGAGCCCGTCGGCCCGGACACCAAGCCGCAAGGCTCCGAGTTCATCGATTTTGTCTTCGCGCCCGACGTCAAGCTCGCTCACGGCGACATGGTCGAGGAGAAGGAATGGCGCCTGCAGGCGCTGCACACGCCGGGCCACGCACCCGACCATCTCTGCTTTGCGCTGCTCGGACGCGGCGTGCTGTTTTCGGGCGATCACGTCATGGGATGGAACACCACGCTGGTTGCGCCGCCGGAAGGATCGATGGCCGACTACGTCGACAGCCTCACGCGTCTGCTGCCGCGCACCGAGAGCACGTATCTGCCGGGACACGGCGACCGGCTGGATGATCCGCAGCGCACGATCCGCGCCTACCTCCTGCACCGGCGATGGCGCGAGGAGCAGGTGCTGGAGGCGATCCGAGGCGGCATCGGCGCGACCATCCAGTCCATCGTGCCGGTCGTCTATCCGACCATCGATCAGAAACTATCGAGCGCCGCCGCGCTCTCCGTGCAGGCCCATGTCGAGCACCTCATCGCTCGCGGGCTCGTTGTTTGCGACGGTTTTCCGACTTGGGACCGTCCCCTTTCTCCTGCTTAGCGCGCTGTCCGCCCTCGCGCGCATCCTGCGCCGTCGGCATCGTCGCATCGACGCGCGCCTGGATCTCCTTCACGAGCGCGCGGATGCCCTCGGCGTTGTTGCCCATGTCCGCGCGACCAAACCGGGACGCCGAGCGGATGTCCACGCGCGAGCTTTCCTCGCCTCCCGTCACGCGAATGGCGATGTCCTCGTAGAAGCCCGCCACCAGCGTCCGATCCACGGCCTCGAGCTCCCCCGGCGTTCCCGCGTCGGCGTCCGGAGCGTCGTCGCGAACGATCTCCATCTTGAGCCGCTTCAGCGCATCGACCACGAGCGCATACGCCTCGTCGACAGGACGCGCGATGGGCATCGGCTTGATGTCCGGATAGGCATTCGCCTGCTCGGCGGCCAGTCGCTTAGGATGGTAGGTGACGCGGTTGTCGCCCGGGCCGCGCAGCTTGGCGATCGCGGTGAACGCCGGCGGGTTGTCGAAATCCGTCGTGAGATCGTTGAGTTGCGGATAGTCTCGGAGCCACATCGTGTAGATGAGCGGGATCGCGAGCAGCATCCCGCTGAGGCACACGGCAAACAGCACGCGCGCCGTCCCCGGACGTCCCGTCTGCCAAATGTTGAGCGCCGCGGCGGCCGCGAAGGCGATCGAGAGCACCGCGATCCCCATTGCCAGCATGAAGAGGTTGAAAGCGATCGGCGTCGGCAGACCGAAAAGGCGGAACAGAAAGGCGGCCGAGACGAGAATGCCGAACGCGAACAGCGCTGCGCGCGTCGCCCAGCGGCTGGCGGACGGCTCTCTCTCGGGGATGGCAAGCATGCAGCGGACCTCGAAACCTTGTCTGGCGCCGGTACTCGGCGGAGGATAGCCTCCGAATCGGACGAAATGTAGCGCCCCGTTTCTTCAGCAAAACGCGGGACACTCCGGAATCCTGGAGAGACCGGAAGCATTGAGAGAGAGGCCGCATGTCTGCGACGCGCTCTTGGGCTGATCGGGGATCACGGCCGAGATCGAGACCCCGGGCCACCCGTGCCGCCGCCCTCGGCATCCTGGGGCTGTCTCCCTTGATTGCGGAATCTTCGGCCGCCGGAAACGCACCGCAGAGCCAGGGGGCCACGGACGGACTCACCATCGCCATCGTCGATCTGAGGGAGATGTCCGACCCCCGCCCGCCTCCGCTTCCCGAGGAGCGCCGGCCCGCGTGGCGCACGACATTCGGCTCCGAACGCGCAACCCCGCGCAACGTCACCGCGGAGATCGACAACGCGGCCCTCGCGCCGATCGCCGATGCCGACGTCGTTCTGATCCAGGGCGTGAAAGCCAGCGCGCCGTTACGCCGCCTGTTTCAACCTCGCTTCTGGCGCCTCATCATCTCGCGCAAGGTTCTCTCGTCCACCGATCCCGTCGGCTTCCGCACGGTGCGGTCAGACCTTCCGTTCACGACCGCCATCGCCGTCAAGGCGCGCAAGGAACTCCGCATCACGGCCCGCGCCTTCGCGCTGGCGCTGCGCGACACGGATAGGGCCCGCGCGCCCGACCCCTCGGACGACGCGGCCGCGACGGCGGTCCGCCTCACGGACGAGCACGGCCGCACGGTCTGGC
>JAFKKW010000049.1 GCA_017304275.1 Hyphomicrobiales bacterium
ATCGTCGATCTCCTGCGCGATTTGAGGACGCGCGGCCACCTGATGCTCGTCTCTACCCACAATCTCGGCAGCGTACCGGATTTCTGCGATCAGGTGGTACTGATCAACCGCGTACTGCTGGCGGCGGGACCGACGCGGGAAACGTTCACGCAAGCGAACCTCGAGAAGGCGTTCGGCGGCGTGCTGCGGCATTTCAAGCTGGCGGGCAGCGATCTGCATGACGACGACGACCGCCGCGCCGTAACCGTCTTGACCGACGACGAGCGGGCGCTGGTTTTCTATGGCGACAACGGCGACGGAAAAGACGCTCATCGCCCGGACAAGGAGACGAAGCATGAGTGAGCTGCTCGTCCCCTTCTCGTACGACTATATGGTGAAAGCCATGTGGGTAAGCGGGCTCGTCGGCGCTACCTGTGCGTTTCTCTCGGCGTACCTGATGCTGAAAGGCTGGTCGCTCATGGGCGACGCCCTCGCCCATTCCATCGTCCCGGGCGTCGCCGCCGCCTACCTTCTCAAGATACCCTTCGCCGCCGGCGCATTTGTTGCGGGGTTTCTCGCCGCCATCGGCATGTGGTTCGTCCGCCAGCACTCGAAGCTGCGCGAGGACGCCGTCATCGGCATCGTCTTCACGTCGTTCTTTGCCCTCGGCCTGTTGCTCGTTTCCATTAATCCGACGGCCGTCAACGTGCAGTCGATCGTGCTCGGCAATATCCTCGGCATTTCCGACGAGGATGCGCGTCAGGTCGTCGTCATCGCCGCGATCTCGCTCACCGTGCTTTCGCTGAAATGGAAAGACCTGATGGTGGTCTTCTTCGACGAAGGGCACGCCCGCACGGTGGGGCTCAACCCGACAGCCCTCAAGATCCTGTTCTTCACGCTTCTGAGCGCATGCACGGTGGCAGCGTTGCAGACCGTCGGCGCCTGCCTCGTGATCGCCATGGTCGTGACCCCCGGCGCGACCGCCTATCTCCTGACCGACCGCTTCGGCTGGCTCCTGACGCTGAGCATCGCCATCGGCACGGCAACCAGCGTCCTCGGCGCCTACATCAGCTATTTCCTCGACGGTGCGACCGGCGGCGTCATCGTCGTCCTGCAGACGCTCGTCTTTCTCGCCGCGTTCGTTTTCGCCCCCAAACACGGCCTGCTCGCAAGCCATCGGCAGGCTGCAAGCCGGGCCGTCAGCGAAGACACCGCATAATGAGCAGCCCAGAAAACCACGGACGAGAAGCCCACTTCTTCCTCTCACGTGCGGGGAGGACCGGTGTGGAGGAAATCCCAAACGCTGGCGTTCTGCACTCCCCCGCTCCGAGCCGCCCCCGCAAGGCGGGCGGAACCTCGGCTATCATCTACGCCGGGCGCGCGTGATGGAAAGCTTCGCCGACTTTTTCATCACGCCCTTCTCGTACGGCTTCATGCAGCGCGCCTTGATCGTGGCGGTTCTGATCGGCGCCGTCTGCTCCGTGCTATCGTGCTATCTGGTCCTGCGCGGCTGGTCGCTGATGGGCGACGCCATCTCTCATGCCGTGCTGCCGGGAATCGTGCTGGCCGTCGTGACGGGCCTCCCCATAGCCGTCGGCGCCTTCGCCTCCGGCCTCTCGTGCGCGCTTCTCACGGGCTACCTCAAGGAGAACAGCCGCGTGAAGGAAGATACGGTGATGGGCATCGTGTTCTCCGGCATGTTCGGGCTCGGCCTTGTCCTGATGACGAAGGTCGAGACCGACCAGCATCTGATGCACATCCTGTTCGGCAACATGCTGGGCGTGACGTGGCGCGATGTGATCGAGACCGGGCTGATCGCGGGCGTGACGTTCCTGGTGGTGATCGCCAAACAGCGCGATCTCCTGCTCTATTGCTTCGACCCCCAGCACGCGCGCGCCATCGGGCTTCCGGTGCGGCTCATCCACTACGGGCTGCTGGTGCTGCTTGCGCTCACCATCGTCGCCGCGCTCAAGGCGGTCGGCGTCATCCTCGTCGTGGCCATGCTCGCAACGCCCGGCGCAACGGCTTATCTATTGACCAACCGCTTCGACCACATGCTTGCCCTCTCCGCCGCGGTGGCCATCGGGTCGAGCGTCTTGGGAACGCTCGTCAGCTTCCATATCGATGGAGCGACCGGCCCCTGCATCGTGCTGATCCAGGCCGCGGCGTTCCTCGCGGCATTCCTGTTCGCGCCGAGGAGCGGCCTCCTGCGCCGCGCGCACTGACCCGAAGCCGCGCGACGCGGGCCACGTTCAAGTCCCTTCCTCTCGCACGCGCGCAGAGTGGGCGACGACCTGCTTGGCCTGGAAGGACGTGCAAAGAAGCTCCAGATCCTTTTCATGCAACGGCAGGCCGACGCACTTGCACAGGAGGTTGACCTGGACGCCGTCGCGCGCCTTCAGCCTCCGGATCAACAGAAAGATGCAATCCTTGCAACTTCCCACCGCATGCCGCCGCGCTTCGCCGCCGAGTTGACCGACGAGCTGTCGCAGGATGTCGCGCAGAAGCTCCTGCTTGTACTGTGAAAGAGAATCGATCTCGTTGAAAATCGTAGCCAAGGGATCGGCAGCCAGCCGATTGCGAGCCTTCTCGGTCGGGCTCAGGATCGAGCTACGTCCGTCGTACGGAGATTTTTTGCGAACCAGATAACCGCGCTCCACGAGCAATTTGATGGTTTGCGATGCCGTGCCGCGTGTTGTCGCCTGATAGGCGGCAAGTCCCGACAGCGTGCGGCTGAAGGCATTGGCGCGCGAAAAAAAGCGTAACGCCAGCCACTGCGCGGACGTCAAACGATCGCGTTCCCGCTCCGCCAGCATCCCGCGCCCGAGCTGGAGCAGTAGTTCGCCGATCTCGAGTGCCAGCATACGCCCCCCACTTTTGCGGATCTATCAAGAAGCTGGCGAGCTTCGTCAAGAAGCGGGGGGAGGATAGTTACGGTTCGCAAGCATATGCTTCTGATGCCGGTCAGAAGTCCTGGCAGCGCGCCAAGGCACGATGAGCTTCAGCGCGCCGTACCGGTGAGAAAGAGCTGGCCCGAATACCCGCTCGCAATCTCTCGATCCACGACGCCGATCGCCTCGCAGCGAATGTTTTCGGCATGTGGGGCAAAGACTCCGGCGACAGCATCCGGCGAAAGATTGAGCGCCGGAAAAAGCTGGTCGGCCACCACATACCCCTCGGAGCGCACCAGGA
>JAFKKW010000461.1 GCA_017304275.1 Hyphomicrobiales bacterium
CCTTGGACAGGAAGCCGTTGAGTAGCGGCACGCCGGCCATGGCGGCTGCGGCGACCATGGCCAGGGTCGCTGTGACCGGCATGAACCGGTAGAGGCCGCTCAGGCGGCGGATGTCGCGTGTTCCGGTCTCGTGATCGATGATGCCGGCGGCCATGAACAGCGATGCCTTGAACGTCGCATGGTTCATCAGGTGGAAGATGGCGGCGACGGTAGCGAGCGGCGAATCCAGGCCGAGCAGAAGCGTTATCAGGCCCAGGTGGCTGATGGTCGAATAGGCGAGCACGCCCTTGAGATCGTTCTGGAACATGGCGAGGAACGCGGCTGCCACGAAGGTGACGAGCCCCGTCGTTCCGACGATCCAGAGCCAGTAGTCGGTGCCGGACATCGCCGGCCACAGCCGCACCAGCAGGAAGACGCCGAGCTTCACCATGGTTGCCGAATGCAGGTAGGCGGACACGGGCGTCGGCGCGACCATGGCGCGCGGCAGCCAGAAGTGAAACGGCATCTGCGCGCTCTTGGTCAGCGCGCCGAGCAGGATGAGGACGAGCGCCGGGAGATAGAGCGCGTGCGCGCGGATCGCGTCGCCGGATGCCAGCACGCGGTCGAGGTCGTAGCTGCCGACGATATGGCCGAGCACCAACACGCCGCCGAACAAGCAGAGGCCGCCCGAGGCGGTGACCGTCAGTGCAATACGTGCGCCGGCGCGGGCGCCGGCATCGTGTTGCCAGTAGCCGATGAGCAGGAACGAGAGGAAGCTGGTCAGCTCCCAGAAAAATACGAGCTGGATGAGATTGCCCGACAGCACGACGCCGAGCATGGCGCCCATGAACGCCAGGAGGAACGAGAAGAAGCGCGGAACCGGGTCGTCGGGTGCCATGTAGTAGCGGGCATAAAGGAAGACCAGGAAGCCGATGCCCGTGATGAGTAGGGCGAAGATCCAGGCGAAGCCGTCGAGCCGGAGCACGAACGAGAGACCTGCGGACGGCACCCATGACCATTCGGCGCGAACGATCTGTCCGTCGACCACGGCCGGATAGAGGAGGCTGAAGATCGCCACCTCGGAGAGCGCGATCCCACAGGCGAGCCACGCTTCGAGGTTCCGCGCGTTGGTGGGAAGTAAGGCGGCGACGAGACTGCCGAGGGCGGGAATCGCGATTGCAATGAGAAGCAGCGATTCGTTCGACATCATCGTTCGGCAATTACCCCAAAAGACCCGCGCCTGGACCCGACGCCTCGACGACCGCTCTCCCGGAACGTTTCAACCAGCCCGGCGCAGACGGTCGTCCGCGGCGCTCAATTTTACGTTGAAACCGGATTGGCAAGCAGATCCGCACGCCCCGGCGACGGACTTGCTGACGCTGGATCGCGCGTGAACAGCGGAGCAGACGGGACGCCCATGGTCAAGTCTCCCGAGATTTTTATCAGGTGCGGCGTGCGCCCGCGCCCTTAAGTAGTCGGTGCCGTGTCACGGATCCCAACGATGTCATCGGATTGTCAGCGTCCTCGGAGCGTTGCGGGAACGCCCGCGGTCGCTGCTCGATCGAGGGGCAAGGCGACCGCCTTAGGGGTTGTGGTCGGATGAGGGTGGATTTTCTCCACCTAAACCAATACCCGCGCCCAATCCGGCACCCATTCCCATGCCCGCGCCCGTCCCCATGCCGCCGCCTCTTCCGCCGGCGCCTTGCCGCGTGGCCTCGTTTCTCCGCTCACCCCGGCCGCGTCCGCCGGAGCTCGACGGGCGCGTGGGGCCCTGCATCGGAATCGCAAGGTCGGATGGGATCGGATCGAGATCGAGCGCCTCGCGAATGAAATTGCGCAGTGAGACGACGAGCTCATGCGTGTGGACGGGGCGTCCGGCCGTCAGCTCGCGCGCGGCGCGCTCGGCAAGGCGCACATGCTCCTCGGTGCCGAGCAAGATGATGTCCGACAGGGCGGCTTCGACCGAATCGCGGATTCGCCGTGCCCGGTCGGAACCTGTGGTCATGGCGCCGTCGGCGGGCGGATCGAGGACGGTCTTGATGTCGTCCTCGGCGATGGGTTCGCCGATCTGGCGCTTGTCGCGCAGGTGGGTCGGATCGACGGTCAGAGTACCGGTGAATGAGCCGCCCAGGACCTTGTAGGCGGCGATCAGCGTGCGCAGGCGCTCGTTGATCTGGCGGTTCATGCGCTCGCGGCGTTGCTGGATGGTGACCATCATCAGCAACCGGATGCCGATGCCGATGAACGCGAACAGTGCTAGGCCGATCACGGTCCCGAGCAGGCCCTGCCACGAACTGAAATCAAGGTAGCGCAGCGACGCCTCCCGTTTGTTGCGGCACCCAGCCTTGCGCTGCACCGCCTCATGCCCCTCCTTACGATGGGCTATGGCGCGATCCGCATCAAGGGAAGGCAGGCGGTGCGGGGCTAGCGCGTCCGGAGGGCTAGGACGGCGTGGGCTGTTTTGTTCGAAAATGGCGCGCCCGAAAGGATTCGAACCTCTGACCCCCAGATTCGTAGTAAGTGACTCTGGCGACTCAGGTTTTCGCTCTCACTCTCAAAATCGCGTATTTTCAGTGGGTTGACCGACGGCATTCCTCGGTACACGCCGTAAATTCGACGCAAAATGTTTGCTAGATGTTTGCTAGAGCGATTCGGGAAGACGCTATGGCACTCATCATTCACGGCCGGATTACCAAGGTGTCCGTCGACAGGTTGCGCAAGGGGCAGATGCTGCGCGACGAGACGTTGAAAGGGTTCGGCGCCCGCCGGCAGGCTGGGCCGGTTGTCTATTTTCTGCAGAAGCGGGTTCACGGGAAGATCCGCTGGATCACCATCGGGACGCATGGAGCGCCGTGGACGGCCGAGACGGCGCGGAAGCGTGCCGAGCAGTTGATCGGTGACATCGCGGGCGGCGGAGATCCCGCCGAAGCCAAACGGCAAGAGCGTGCGCGTGCGACCGTGGCTGAGGCGTCTGCGCTCTTTCTCGCCCACCATGGTCCGAAATTGAAACCCCGCACCCGCGAAGAGTATGAGCGGCTGTTCCGCGCCCAAGGCTACAAGCGCACCGAGGATTGGTACTCCGTGCTGACCCATGAGCTCGGACATTGGTCCGGTGCTGAAAAGCGTCTCAACCGCGACCTTCGCAACCGTTTCGGCGATGAAGCGTATGCCATGGAGGAACTCGTCGCCTTATCTGGACGGTCTGGCCGAGGATTATCTGGACAGTCCCAGGCGACTCGGGTGTTTTCCTGATGCAGGCGCTCGAGGTGATGTTGCCGCAGTGATGAAGGCCCCGCGCGCGGGGCCTTCATCACTGCGGAGAGCCCAAAGTCTTCCCAGTCCAAAGCGTCGAGGTGCACGAAGCAGAGGGGGGCTCGTCTCATGATCACGCTATTGGAGGCTGGTGTGCGGCCGGCCGCGGAGAGCGGCAGCACTGCCACTTGGAGCCGAACGGTACGGGCGCCAGCGATCCTTCCCGATGGCGCTCCCTACGCCCCGCATCTCGACCGCTGCCTCGCTGACCTGCCCCTCAATGGCGTGCGATCGCAGCACAGCCTGCGCAGCTACGCCTATGACCTGCTGGTCTGGGTCCGCTTCCTCGACGAGGCGCGAAGCAAGACCGTGTGGCAAGCGACGCGCGAGGATGTGGATGCGTACCATCGCGCCCGCCGGGATGACGAGGCCGCGAACCGCGTCTCGGCCGCAAGCTGGAACCGCGCCGTGGCTGCGCTCGACAAGCTCTACCGATGGGCGGCCGAGGACGGGATCATCGCTCGGACCCCGTTCACCTACCGCGACGTGTGGCGCCGGATGCCGTCCGGCCGCGGCCGCACGATTACCTGCACCCGCAACCAGGCCTACGAGCGCGCTGCGAAGCGCTCCGACGTCAAGTTCATCACCATCGAGGACTACCGCCGCTTCCGCGATGTCGGACTCAAGGGCCTCGCTGTCGACGCCAGCGAGCGTCCTGGCGCCCGCGACCGCAACGGCAGCCGCAACGCGCTGTTCGCCGATCTGCTGATCACGACGGGACTCAGGCTCGAGGAGGCCTCGTCCCTGTTCGCCGTTGAGATCGAGGAGGCGATACGAACCAACGCCGGCCGCGACAAGCAGGTCGCGTTCCGACTGCAAGCCGCGTTGACCAAGGGCTACAAGGGCCGCACTATCCGCATCCCGGCCTCGCTGCTTGTCCGACTACGCAGCTACCTCGAGGTCGAGCGCGCGAACGCCGTCGGCAAATTCCGGGCGCGCGGCGGCGCGAAGCGGATGACAGCCACCATCACTGGCAGCATGGCCGACGGCCGGATCGAGATCGCGAGGAAGGACGGCACGCGGGCGCCGCTGCGGCTCGAGACCGTGACGCCGGACGAGCGCCGCCGGCTGGTCATCTACGGCAGTGATGGCACGCCAATCGAGCCTGCGGCCTTGTGGCTGAGCGAGGTAGGCCTGCCAATCGCGCCCAACACGTGGGAAGTCACCTTCACGCGCGCGTCCCGGCGCTGCCAGGCGGCCGGCCTCGCCTACGATGTTCACCCGCATCAGCTGCGGCACAGCTTCGCCGTGCACATGCTGGCGCTCCTGATCCGGCAGCGGTTCGGCGAGGCGCACAAGGATCAGGACCTCACCGGCGCGGCCTATCGCCGGCTGCTCGGCGATCCCCTGCAGCAGGTGCAGCGCCTGTTGGGGCATTCGAGCATCGCCACCACCTACATCTATCTCGATCATCTTGCCGGCTGCCAGGACACGGTCGATGCCGCCGTCGACGAGCTGCTCTCCGGCATCGAGGTGTCGCAACCGGTCAGGGCAGCAGCATGAGCGGCAAGAGCAGGGCACGGCCACGCAAGGGGCAGCGCGTCTCGTTCTCACGCGCCGATGGCCAGCAACCGGCACGGCGGTCCGACGCTGTCACCGGCTTGCGCTTCACCATCGACACAGCGCATGGCGGGGCAGCGCTGATCGATCTCGTCGCGCTGCGTCCGCGCCGGTTGGCGCTCGCCTTCGGCTCGGCTCTGCGGGAGCTCGCGCCGACCATGGTGCGCTCGACCGTGCTGCAGCACCTCAATGGCCTGAAGCGCTTCTTCGTGTTCCTCAACGAGACCGCGCCCACGATCGACGGCCCCGAGCATCTGCGGGCCGAGCACGTCGACGGCTTCGAGAGCTGGCTCGAGGCCCAGGGCGTGACGACCATCCACCGCCACACCATTATCGCCAAGGCCATCATCGCGCTCCGAACCGTCGATGCGAGCCGGCCCGGTCTCCTTGACGAGAAGCTGCGGCAGCGGCTCAGCTACACCAGCGCGCGGCCCCTCGGTCGCTCGACGCCGCGCGATGCCTACAGCGGCTACGTTGCCAAGCAGCTGCGCGATGCCGCCCGTGCCGATATCCAGGCCATCACGCGCCGGCTCAAGTCGCCGGCCCCGATCGAGCATGCCGACGCCACGTTACACGGCCACCTCGAGGCCGCCGCCGAGGTCATCGAGGCCGAGGGCATGATCGGCCATACGCATCCGGTCCTGCGCTCGTTCTACCGGCGGTTTCACCTGCTCGGTCTCGAGAACGGTATGCCGATCCGCGATCTGCATGCCCGCCGCTACCTGCTGGCCGAGGACATCATCCCGTTCTTCGTCGCGCTCAGCCTGGAGACCGGCCTCGAGCCCGAGTGCGTGAAGGTTCTGCGCGCCGACTGCCTGCGCAATCCTGCCCCCGGCACGATCGAGATCGAGTATGTGAAGCGGCGCGCCCGTGGATCAGAGTGGAAGCGCCTGCGCGTCCGCGACGGTGCGTCGTCCACGCCGGGCGGCATCATCCGGACGCTCATCCAGCTGACGGCTTTCGCCCGCAAGTACAAGCCCAGCGACAGCCTATGGCTCTATTTCCACACCGGACGAATCGCCGATCGCATTCTGCACCCGCAGGAGATGATCGATATCTGGGTCGCGCGACACAGCTTGGTCGATGATCCGGGCCAGCCGTTGCCTCTGCTGCTCTCCCGTCTCCGCAAGACGCACAAGGCGCTCTGGTACGCCAAGACCCAGGGGGACATGGCCCGCTTCGCCATCGGTCACACGCCCGAGGTCGCCGCCCGCCATTACGCCGATCTTCCGTCACTGCGTCACCTGCACGAGCAGACCATCGCCGACGGCCTCAACGATGCGCTCACCTCCGCGCTTCAGCCGCGTATCGTCACGCCCGAGGAGGAAGCCGCCGCCCACCGGGCCCCATCGACGCTGCAACTTCCCATTCCGGCGGCCGAGGTGCGCCGCGTGCTCGCCGGCAAGCAGGATGTCTGGCTGGCGAGCTGCAGCGGCTTCCACAACAGCCCATTCGCGACGGAGGGTGAGCCGTGCTCGGAGCCGTTCTGGGGCTGCCTCGAATGCCGCAATGCCGTCATCACCGCGCGCAAGCTCCCATCCATCATCGCGTTCCTGGATTTCATCGTCGCGCGCCGCGCCGGGATGGACGAGGCTGACTGGCAAGCGAAGTTCGGTCGCGCCTGGTCGCGCATCACGCGGCAGGTGCTGCCGGCATTTTCCGATGTCGTCGTAGCCGAGGCACGGGAGAAGGCCAAGGCGCTCGATCATCAACCCTATCTGCCGTTGGAGGCACGCGCATGAGGCAGGCCGCCGCTCTGAAGCTCGTCCCGGCAGCACGTCCGCATCCGCTCGATGGCAAGCCGGTGCTGGAGAGCGCGCCGCTGCGTCGGGGGCACAAACGATCGTCGTTGTCCCGCTTCGAGGACAGCACGTGGGATCTGTCGCCGGCCGTTTTCCGCGAAAACGCACGCGTCTGCCACGTCACCGCGCACTTCGACGGCATCGAGGATGCAAGCGTCGTACGCACGCTGCGGGAGTTCCTGTATGCCCGGCTCAACTTCGATATGCCTGGGCACCGCGGTCGCCTGCCGCCCGGCAGCATCCGGCAGCTATTCAACCGCACACGCCGGTTCCTCGAGTTCGTCGCGGCCAGGCGCGGCACCTGCCATCTGCCAAACGTCGACCAGGCTACACTCGACGCCTACCGCAATCATCTGACCGCCGATCCGCAGCGCCGCTCCATCCAGGTCGCGCATCTGCTCGGGGTCGTCGTCGATCTCCACCATTACCGCGGGCACATGCCGTCCGGCGGGCTTGAGCTGCTGCCGTGGAAGGGGCGGTCAGCGCATATCGTCGCCGGCTCCAAGCAGACCAGCGGCGAGAACAAGACGCCGCGCCTGCCCGAGCAGGTGATCGCACCGCTGCTCAAGTGGTCGCTCAAGTACATCACCATCTTCTCGGCCGATATCCTGGCCGCACGCGCCGAGCTGGAGACGCTGGAGCAGAACCAGAAGCGGCTCGTTGCAGAGGACAGGCGCCTCTCGCCCGCTGCACGTCGACAGCGCCAACGCGAGCGTCTCATTGCCTACCTCGACCAGTTGCGCGCCAAGGACCGCGGTGTGCCGATCTGGACCACGGCCCACAATGGCATCGTCCGCACCGATCCGATCACACGTGCCACGACGCCGCCTGTCAACGCCCTGCTCATTCATATGCATGTTGGCATCGATGCGCAGGCCGAGCCTGCACACCACGTCATGTTTCGCAAGGCAACCAAGCCGCTCATGCTGGAAGCCATCACTGCGCTCGGTACTGAGGATGGAGGGATGGACACGCCGATCGCCGTCGACCCGGACACCGGCAAGCCGTGGCGGGCGCGCTTCGACGCCAAGTCTCTCCTCCTCGAGGAGCGCATGCTGCAGGCCGCCTGCTACATCGTCTGCGCCTACTTGACCGGCATGCGCGACTGCGAGGTGCAGGCCATGCGCACCGGCTGCCTCGACGTTGAGCGCAGCGAGGACGGGATCATCGACCGCTACCAGGTCAGGAGCACCGTCTACAAGCGGCGTGATGTTCGCGGTCAGGCGGAGAAGTGGGTCACCATCGAGCCCGTAGCCAAGGCCATCACCGTGCTGGAGCGCTTGACCGAGCACATTCGGCGCCGACGCGGCGGCGATACGCTGTGGCGCGTGCTCAACGACGGCCAGAGCAGCAAGGATCACGTCTCGGCCGAGATCGTGCGACAGCTCAACACTTTTCGCGACCACCTGAATGCTCAGTTCGGCACGCCTGAGGCACCGGTCGTCCCGCCGGGCCCGGACGGCAAGCCCTGGCGCATCACAACGCGCCAGTTCCGCCGCACGGTCGCCTGGCACATCGCCAACCGTCCCTTCGGCACGGTCGCCGGCATGATCCAGTACAAGCACAGCGGCATCGCCGCCTACGAGGGCTATGCCGGCTCGAGCTGCTCCGGCTTCCGCAACGAGGTCGAGCGCGAGCGTGCCCTCGGCCAGCTCGACGACGTGCTCACTTATTTCGAGAGTCATCGGGCCGGCGAGGTGCTGATGGGTCCGGCGGCAGCCCGCATCTCAGGCGAACTGCAGCAGGCCGCCGACAAGCTCGATGCACTCCCCGGCCACATCGCCGATGGCCCCCGCGTCCGCGTGATGCTGGCCCACGTGGCCAAGACCCTTTTCGTCGGCGTGTTGAGCGACTGCTTCTTCGATCCCGCCACGGCGCTCTGCCTCAACGGCAAGGCAGACCACAGCCGGCCCGCCATGGCCCAGTGCCGCCCCGACCGCTGCCCAAACTCCTGCATCACCAGCCGCCACCGGCCGCTGTGGGCCAAGGCCATCGCCGACGGCGAGGAGTTGCTCAGGACGAAGCGATTGTCGCCACTGCAGCGGGAGGCCATTGAGGCGGATATTGATCGTTACCGCCACGTCATCTGGCGCAGCAAGACCGGCATCTGACGCCTGCGTTGATTGGAAGTCCGCGCAAATTGTCGCTGTCGTGGGAGCGACGTGTCGCCCCATGTCACGGCTTGATTGAGGTCAAGGCACATCAGATCACGCCGTTGCTTCATCTCGAAGCTTTGCATGCAGGCCACTGACACGCCTCAGGCTCATTTCGTTGTTTGTCGACAAATCGAGGAGTTGATTCCATGAAACGCGTCATCGTCCAGCTCGCCGGGGCAGTATTTGGCGCCGTCACTCTTGCGACCTCTGCGTTGGCCCAGCAGGGCCCCGTTGCTACGGCCTGCAAGGACGATATCCCCAAGCTCTGCGCCGGCAAGGAGCACGGCCAGGGCGAGGTGCGCGCGTGCCTCGAGGCGAACAAGGACAAAGTGTCGGCGGCATGCAAGGCCGCGCTTGATTCGACCGGCCCCGGCAAGGGCATGGGACAGGGCCAGCCGAAATAGTGGGCTCACTCGGTTCGGCTGAGCGCTGAGCACCCATGAGCCGCTCAGCTCTACGTGCTTTCGTGATTGCCCATGTCATCACACCTCTAGGAGATCCCGAGCACGAGGGTATGCTCCCTGCAGCCCTGCAATCCAGCGCGCACGTCAGAAGGAGCAACCGCGATGACACTTTCTTCGGTGACCACGCGACCTAGCCGGAACATACATCTTCACCTCATCGCCGCGCTGTTTTTTGTCTGCTCTTCCGGGCTGACAGCCGCCTATGCGGAACCGACAGAAATCACGGTTCGTGTCGTAAGCAAGGACGCCAAGTTTATCGGAACGAGTGTCGGCGCCATGCGGGTCACTCTGAGAGATGCTCAGACGGGCGAAATCCTTGCCTCCGGGCTGACCAGCGGCGGCACCGGCGACACCAAGCGCACCATGCACAAGGACGCGGGGCGTCGCGCGATCTTGAGCGATCCGTCGACGGCGAAGTTTGTGGCGACACTGGACCTGTCTGAACCACGCCTGATCGAGGTAGAGGCTTTTGGTCCACTGGCACAGCTCCAATCCGCCCATCGTGTCCTGTCGAGCCAATGGGTCGTGCCGGGTCGTAGCATCACCGGCGGCGACGGTTGGGTTCTTGAATTGCCCGGTATGGTGGTCGATGTCCTGGATCCGCCGGCGCATATCAAACTGTCATCATCGGTCACGAAGGTCGATGTGCGTGCCAATGTCATGATGATGTGCGGCTGTCCCATCGAGCCTAAGGGTGAGTGGGATGCGGAAAAGTTCGAGGTGAAGGCGATCATCCGTCGCGACGGAAATCCGCTGCCGCCGGTCAGTCTTGTCTATGCAGGGGCAACGAGTCAGTTTTCCGGCACTGTTCCCGTCGACGCGCCAGGGACTTACGATGTGATCGTTTACGCCTTTGATGCGGGAAACGGTAACACAGGACACGACCGCACAACGTTTATTGTCGAGAAGAAGTAGTAGTTTTCACTATTTCTCCATGAGCAGATTTCAACCACAACCCCGTGGCTCCTGACTTCAACCCAAAGCCAGCCGGAACGTGGCGCGACACGGGAGCGGTGGGATGGCCGCTACGCGGCCTCAGCCTCGGCGATCGTTCCGCCTTCGATTTCGAGAACCGCACCGCGTGCCAATGGTCGCCAGGCCTCCGAGCTCAGCGGCACGCTGGCAATCAGGACGACCCTCAGCGCGTCGCCCGACACCGCCAAGGGGGAGGTTTCGTGCGCAGCGGCATTCGGCGCGCATGACCGCTCAAGCAGCCACAGGCCGGGGGGCTCGATCGCGCCCGACGGCTGCTTGCGGCGGTCGGCATGGACCCAGAGACGCCCGCCGCCGGCATATAGAATGTTGGCCGGTCCCATCGCTCTGAAACGCCTGACGGTGTCCGCGAACCGCGCGTGAATTTCCTCGACGCTTCCACCCGTCGGGGCGATGTCATCGAGAAACGCGCAGAACGCCGCCTCACTGTCGGTCTCCCCGATCGGGCGAAAGCGCGACGCCGTACGCCCGCCGGCCGAAGGAACGATCCCCAGATTGCCGTTGTGCGCAAACGTATGCGTGCGACCCCACAGCTCGCGCACGAACGGCTGCGTATTGGCAAGCGATACCGCCCCCTGCGTCGCGCGCCGGATATGGGCCACGACAAGCTCGCTGTGGATCGGACTCTTCTGCAGGCACTCGACCCACGGGCTACCGGCTGCAGCGTGAGGATCGCGCCAGACTTGCGTGTCGTTGCCCTCGGCAAATGCGATGCCCCAACCATCTGGTTGACCTGCAGGACCGCCATGCGCTGCCAGCCTCGAGAGCGACAGCTTCACGTCGACGGGGGCGGATGCGCTAATGGCGAGCAATTCGCACATGAGGCTCAGGCCGCCCGCGAGGTGTCGTGCTCGCTGTCGAGACGGCCGTCGCGCAAGCTGAAGATGTGGTCGAATCGATCGAAGATCTTCTCATCGTGCGTGACGGCGATGATCGCGGCCTCTTGCTCGACGGCGACCTTGCGCAGCAGATCCATAACGATCCCTGCGCGCTTGGAATCGAGCGCCGCCGTCGGCTCGTCCGCGAGAATGATGCGCGGCCGGTTGGCAAGCGCCCGCGCGATGGCGACGCGTTGCGCCTCCCCGCCCGACAGCTTGGCCGGCATCGCGCTCTTGCGGTGGCCGACCTCGAGATAGTCGAGCAGCTCGACCGCGCGCCGCCGGGCGGGTGCGGCGTCCGCCCCGGCCAGTTGCAGGACCAGAGCGACATTGTCGGTGGCGTCGAGGAATGGGATCAGGTTGTGAAACTGGAAGATGAAGCCGATCTTGTCGAGCCTGAGCTGCCGCAAATTTGACCTGAGCCACCGGCCGTTCTCGATGACCACCTCACCGTCGAGCTCCATCGATCCCGACGACGGGTCGAGAATGCAGCCGATGACGTTCAAGAGCGTGGTCTTGCCCGAGCCCGATGGTCCGAGCAGCGCCACGACTTGGCCTGGATAGACATCGATCGAGACCTCGCGCAGCGCATCGACACGGGTCTCGCCCTCGCCGAAGTGCTTGGAGATGCGGTCGACCCGAACGAGGGGTGTGCTGGACACAGCTGTCGCCATCTCACCCTCCGAGTGCCGTGGCCGGGTCGACACGGAGCGCGGCGCGCACGCCGAGACCGCTCGACACGAGGCAGACAGTGAAAACGATCAACCCGAGCACGATTACGTTATCGGGCTCCAGCACCACACGGCGCGGGAAATAGTCCTTGATCACGACGATGAGTGTCGCGCCGATCGCAAAGCCGATCAGGCCGAGCGCCATCGCCTGCTGCACGATCATGCCGATAATGGTGCGGTCCGGCGCGCCGATCAGCTTCAAGGTGGCGATCTGCCTCAGCTTCTCCATGGTCATCGTGTAGATGATGAGAGCGATGATGACCGCCGAGACGACAAGCAGCAGGGACGTGAAGAGCCCGATCTGGCGCCGTGCGCGATCGACGAGCGAGCGCGTGAGGATCAGCTCCTGAGCCTCTTGCGTAATTGCCGCCAGATGTTTCCATTGCCGCACCGTCTCGGCGACGGCATCTGGCGAGCTATTCGGCTGAAGGCGCGCCACGACGGCATTGACAGTATCGCGGCTCGCTCCGCCGGTCCCGCGCGCAAGCTGGACGCGGGCTGCGGGCGGTGCGAGATCGAATTGTAGCTTCTGCGCGTCGCGCAGCGTGATGTAGACGGCCGGATCGCCTCCGGAATTGACCTGATGCCGGGTCAGTCCGACGACACTGAAAACGTTGCGGCCAAGGCCTATTCGATCGCCGAGGACGAGCCCCGAGCTGCGATCCGCAACCATTTCATAGTGGCTGCGCGCAATAGCGCGGCCCTCACTGATCTCCGGCGGTCCGCCCGGTCGCGTCGGCTCGTAGCCGATGACGTACAGCCTGAGCTTGCCGCCCCGGTGCTCGGTCTCGACCGTCTGATAGGTGATGCTGCCGGCGGAGGCGACGCCCGCGATGCGTGCAATGGCTTCGCGGATGTCGCCGGGAATGCGCGAGGCCTCTGCAAATGGACCGCGCGTATTCGCCTCCACGACCCACAGATCGACGGCCGGCGCCCGGGCGATCGTCAGCGCATCGACGACGAGGCCGCGATAGATGCCGATCATGGCCAGCACCACGCCGAGCAGCAGCCCGAGGCCGATGCAGGTGAGCAGGAAGCGGAACAGGTTGTGGCGAATGTCGCGGTAGGCGAGGTTCATTTCGCTTTCCCCTCGCTGACACTTGCCGCGCGACCGTCGCGGAAGCTGCTTTCCACCCGTGTGACGACACGGACCCCTTCGGGGAGCGCGTCCACGATCTCGAGCCGGGCATCTTCCGTGCGGTGCCGGAACTTGACGAGGCGCTGGCGCAATCGCCCGCCCTCTACGGTCCACACCTTGCCCTCACGGGCGTTGTAGCCCTGCACGGCAGCCTCTGGCACCAACAGCGCCTTGTCGAGCTGAGCGACCGTGATCAAGAATTCCACCTGCTCGCCCAGAAACACACGCGGCGGCGGATTGTCCCCTTTGATGTAGACGCGCCGCTCCTCAGTGACGCGATCGCTTTCCAGACCGACACGCACCACTTGGCCCGTGAAGGCGTCCTGTGGACGGGAGCGCAGGCGGGCATCGACACGCTGGCCTTCCTGGATGTACCCCGCGCGCGCCTCGTCGACATAGGCGAGCCCCCAGTAGCTACCCGCGGCAATCAAAGTGAAGATCGGATCTCCGGCCTTGACCACGGTGCCGAGCTCCTTGTGCCGCTCGATCACGATGGCATCATAGGGCGCAACGAGTGTACGATGCCGCAGCAACGTCTCCTCGAACTGAACCTGTGCCTTGGCATCGGTAAGCTGTGCGCGAGCGCTTGCGATCTCACTCTCGGCAACGACGACATCGGCCTTAGCCACCGCCTCGTCCCGTGCGGCCTCCTCCGCCACCTGCTGCGAGACGATGTCGCGCCCGACCAGGGTTTGCTTGCGCCGGTTGGCCTCCTGTTTCTGAGCGAGCACGGCCCGCGACTTCTCCAGATTGGCCTCCGCCCGCGTGATGTTGACCGTAGCGATCTCGAGTGCGGCGCGGGCCTTGGCGACCTTGGCCTCCTGCTCACCGAGACTCAATCGCGCCAGCACCTGGCCTTTCGTCACGCGGTCGCCGTGGTCGGCATGGAGCTCCGCGAGCGCGGCGCCAACCTCGAACCCAATCCTCGACAGCACACGCGCCTCGACGGTTCCGAGGCCGAAGACGCGGACGGGGACGTTGCGCTCGACCAAGGCCACCTGAACGCTGATGGGGCGATTGCCGTAGATGGCGAAACCCAGCATGACCGCTGCCATAACACCGGCAGCCACCAGCGCGTACCTGACTGCCGGCCGGCGAAGGACTGCCGATGATGGAAGCCAACCTTTTTGCATTTGCGTCATGACCTTGTGCTCGGGTGTCGGCGCAGCGCTGTCGTTCATGATCGATCGGGTGTCACCAAGGACCAGCCCGCATGATCGAAATACTTGGGATATGTCTCGAGAGCCTTTCGCATGACTGCGATACCGCGCTGCGGATCATTTTTCTGCGTAACGAGATCGGCGCCCTCCAAGAAATCCGCGATCATGACGTGGAGCGTCTCGTCGGCCGCGGACGGGAGCTTGCAGTTTGCGGTCAGGTAATCGACCTGCTGCTGGATGCCCCTGGCGAGCACCTGCATCTCAGTCGCGCTGGCTTCCGGCCTGGCGGCACTCACCAATTCACGGATACGCTCCATTCCGACGCGGAGCGGCTGGTCCGTCTCCCACTTCTGGCCGGCATTGAGCTGCAATCCGCCCCCGGCCTCATGGCTATGGCCGTTTCCGTGCAGATGATAGAAGGCTAGCCCACCACCAGCGACCAGCGCGAGTGCAATGATAACAAGTTTCATTCGCATGTTTATCTCAACCTCTTTTCTTGGGCTGTCTCAGTTCTTTATTGGCTGCCGATGCCCGCTCCACACAGCGGGCACCCAGACCGCGAAAATAGATTTCGATCACGCCCGGCGCATTGGCTCTCGCCGCGCGAAGGTTGCCCGCCAGCATCGACTGCATCACTAGGCCTTGGATCATTCCAATGAATAGGATCGCCGCCGCCTGCGTGTCCGTGTCGGCCAGCACCTCTCCCCCGGCTTTGGCTTCTTTCAGCTTGTGTGCGAGCCGCTCCGCGTAACGTCGCATCAACGTGTGCGCGACTTTCTTCGCAGGCGTTGCTTCTGCTCGCTGCAACTCTCCGAACATCATCCTCGGCACACCAGGATGCTCGATCACGAATTCGATGTGGCTCATGAATATCGCCTGCAGAGCAGCAAGCGGTGATGCTGACTGCTCCGCTGCCCGATCAATCCGATCGAGCAGCCGATCGGCGACCCACTCCATCACAGCCTGCCAGATGGCCTCCTTGCTCGGGAAGTGCCGGAACAAGGCACCCTGGGTAACGCTCATCTCACTGGCGATCGCCGCTGTCGTGATCTCGCTTGGGTTCTGCGTGCCCGCAAGGGCGACGACGGCCTCCACAGTTCGCTGACGACGTTCCTCGGCGGGAAGATATTTGGTCTGCATCTCTGACATTGGTCCAAATGATAGTAATTACTTACTATCATGTTGGGGCGTCCGATGTCAATCCAGCCGCTCCCAGGCAGACGCAGACTGTCAGGATAAGTCGCCGAGCTTACCAGCGCCTTCCTCTGTGCCGACCTCGGCATCTCGGTAGCGCCCCGGCCCGATCATGCCGCTTACATTGCCAACTGGCTGAAGGTGCTCAAGTCCGACAAGCGTGCGGTCTTCACGGCCGCCGCCAAGGCTTCGGAAGCTGCCAAGTATCTGGCGGGGTTCGCCACGGCGTAGTCGGCTTGGCGCCCCGCCGCTGCATGCGGGGCGCTGTGCGACCTCGTCCGCTCGTTCCCAGCTTGAACCTGGATTCGCTCGGGCCGATATTGTGTGCATGTGCGGACGGGTTACGCAAAAGAGCGACAAGCGGCTGGCTCTCGGCCTGGTGACGGTCGATCTGGTCGAGGGGCCGTTCGTGCCCCGTTACAACGGCTCGCCTGGACAACGCCTCCTGGTTGTCCGCCAGAATCCCGATACCGGCGAACGCACGCTCGACCCTCTCTTGTGGGGGCTGATCCCCCACTGGGTGAATGACCCGAACGGAGGCCGCAGGCCCATCAATGCGAAGGCCGAGACCGTTGCCGCGCTCCCCCATTTCCGCGACGCGTACCGGAGACGCCGGTGCCTCTTGCCCGTTGACAACTTCTTCGAGTGGCAGGGCGTGAAAGGCAACAAACAGCCCTATGCGATTGGTTTGAAGAGCGGCGAGCCCTTCGCGCTGGCTGCGATCTGGGAGAACTGGCAAAAGCCCGGCACCGACGAATGGCTGCGGACCTTCGCGGTGATTACTACCGGCGCGAATGAGCTTGTGCGCGGTATTCACCACCGCATGCCGGTGATCATCCCGCCCATTGCTTACGAACGTTGGCTCTCGCCGAACGAGCCCGACCCTCGCGACTTGCTGGTGCCCTTCCCTTCCGAGCCGATGACCCTGTGGCCGATCTCCAAGCGCGTCAACAAAGTCGAGAACGATGACGCGGCCATCCTCGAGCCAATCGGGACCGGTGCCTCTTCGGCGGCGTGACTACACTTTCCGCGTGAACCCGTGGGAAGTCCCTAAGTTACCCTCAGCAGCTCGTCCCACCGCGTGGTGTACCGCCTTGACATCAGGTCCGCGCGCAACCGCCAGGCCTCGCGTGTGCCACACGACGCCGTCTTGACCGTCCCCCTCCCCCATACCTTGTTGAGCCGATCCATGGCTCGCATCAATGCTTGGCTCTGCGGAGAGTCAGGCTCCGACCAAAAATCGCCCTGCACGCATCCAGCCGCTGACAGGTCGTCCAGCAGGACTCCAGCCTTCTTGTACCTGTACCCCTGCTTGAAAATCATTCTGAGCGCGTTCTGTGCGGCCGTGGTCAGAGTGCGGATGTCCGCCGACGCAACAGGCAAGCTCACAGTGGCCCATGGATGATATTGTTTCACGGCTTTGAACGTATTGGTTTCGAGAAATACCGATACGGTTCCAGCGACCAGCTGCTGCCGCCGAAGCTTCTCTGACGCGCGGGCAACGAAGGTCGCCACCGCCTCGGACACAGGAACGAATGCCGTCTGCTCGGCCCCGAAGGACCGAGAGGCGCAGATACTCTTGGACGGTGGGTTCACCAGCTCGAGCTCTTGGCATGGTTCGCCCTTCAATTCTCGCGCGGTGCGCTCGAGAACCACCGAGAACGTCTTACGGATGGTTTCTGCATCGGCTTCGGCCAGTGCGACAGGGCTCTCAATGCCCATCGCTTTCAGTCGGTACGCCAGACGGTCGCCGATTCCCCATATGTCCGTGAGTTGGAGACGGCCGAGGATTTCGAGGCGAGCCTCCTCCGATTTGATCATGAAGACGCCTGCACACGCCGCATTCCTCTTTGCGTGATGGTTTGCCGCTTTGGCCAATGTCTTGGTCTTTGCGATGCCGACACTCACAGGGATACCCGTCCAGGCCAGCACCCGGCTTCGAAGTTGCCGGGCGTGCGCCTCTTCCCACCCCTCAAATCCGGTTAGGTCGAGGAAGGCTTCGTCGATGGAGTAAACCTCCACGTTCGGCGAAAAATCCCCCAGCACCGTCATCACCCGGCGCGATAGGTCCCCATAGAGCGTGTAGTTGGAAGAGCGCACCCGCACTCCTTGGCGCCTCCACGCGGCTCGGTTCAGGTGCCAAGGATCTCCCATCTTGATGCCGAGGGCCTTGGCCTCATTGCTGCGGGCGATGGCACAGCCGTCATTGTTTGACAGCACGACGACGGGCTTACCCCTGAGGGTCGGATCGAACAAGCGCTCGCAGGACGCATAGAAGTTATTGCAATCAACCAGGGCGATTAGTCCGCTCATGGTTCGAGCATCCGCACACAGCGGCGCACGCAGCCCCATACCTCGAAGGTCATGTCTTCGGAAATGACGAGGTCGGGATATTGAGGGTTTTCCGACGCCAGCCACACACGGCCATTGCGTTTACGGAAGCGTTTGAGAGCGAAGGCTCCATCGACCAGTGCGAGGACGACACGGCCATCCTTTGCAGAAAGCGAACGGTCCACTACTGCGATATCCCCCGGATGGATTCCCGCGCCGATCATGCTGTCGCCATCGACGCGCACGGCAAATGTCGCGGCCGGATTAGCGATGATGAGTTCGTTGAAATCCAGCGGTTTGTCGAGATAGTCCTCGGCTGGCGATGGAAACCCAGCCGGCACGGACATGGCCACTAAGGGGACGCGGAGGTCACACAGCACTTCGACCAGCATTCGCTCCATGTCCCGCCCCCTTGATTAATGTTCACTATTTGTTCTAAACGAGCTCCATGTCAACCCGCCGCCGAGGTTTCACGTTCCACACATGTCATCTTGCCAACAGGTGAATGGGTAACCACATGCGGGCGGTGTCAGCGTCTCTCTTCATCCCGCCGTGCGAGCCCATCGAACAGAAGTCGCCTCCCACCGGCAAAGGCTGGTGTTACGAGGTCAAGTTCGATGGCTACCGGTTGCAGCTTCATAAGAGCGGCGACCAGGTCGTCATCTTTTCGAAAAACGGCAAGGATTTCACATCCCGCTTCCGCGACATCGGACGTGCGGTCGCGGGGTTGCCGTGCAAAACCTGCATCATTGATGCGGAAGGTTGCGCGGTGGATGAGCAAGGTCGTCCAGACTTCAGGGCCCTTGTCGGAGGACAGAAGCACTCGCGCTTGGCTTGGTGCTTCGACTTGCTCTCCTGCGACGGGCGGGACCTACGTCCCTTCCCTCTTCTCACGCGGCGGGTGAGGCTTCGCGCCTTGCTGAAGGCGCAGCCGGAGGGATTGGCTTATTCGGATAGTTTTGCGGATCCAGATAAGCTTCTCAGCGCCTGTAATGAGCGAGGCCTTGAAGGCATTGTCTGCAAACGTGTCGACCAGCCGTATGTCAGCGGCAAGAACCGAAGCTGGATAAAGGTGAAGTGCCACGCGTGGCGCGAAGCCAACCAGGATCGAGGCGAGCTGTTCTCAAAGCGTTAGCCGTGGTGTTATTGAGCGGTGACATTTAGCGGACGCCTACAAACTCTGAGACTGTCCTCCGTCATAGGCCTCACCGTTGGCCGGCCTGCGAACTCAAGATCGCGGAACGCCTCGTCGGCAAGTTCCTGGAGGTCTTGCGTCGGTCCCGGCCAAGCAGTTCGAGGGCCTGACGGATGTCCGGATCAAACTCAATAAGGGTCTGCGGTCTGGCGGGCCGGCTGGTCTTGGCGCGGCCGTTCCATTATCTGTCTAGTCTTTCGCTACGATACAGGTGGGCTGGGTCAGCGGCGCCAGTTCGCCCGATGCACGTCTTCATCGTGACGGGTTCTGTTGCTGTGGAACATGGCGGCCATCAAGCCAATTGCAAGTCCGCTTGTTAGCAGAACACCTAGGACGGCTGCGACCGTTCCGTGAAATCCAAGATCATCGAACAATCCCGCATACCAAAGCAAACCATATGCGATAATGAACAAGGTGACGCTTGCAAGCATAATCCGGATCGTATGGGACATGGACTTTACCTCCAGTCCCCACAACGGCTTCGATACACCTTGGTTCCTAGCAGCCGCTGGAACTATCTGCGGATTCCGTTAGCTGAGCGCGGCGGGAGATGCCCAACGCCATCGTTTCGAGTTGGCCCGCTGTAGGAGGCATGGTGCATTTCGGGGGTCAGCGGGAAGGTAACCGTGACGGAACAGCCGCCACCCATGGCTTCCGTCCGCTCCATCGTGCCGCCCAGTTGAGCGGCAAGCAGGGTAACCAACCCAGTACCCATTCCCTCTTTGGCCGTAGGGGCGCACCCGATCCCGTCATCGGACACGGTGAGCAAAACGGAGGTCTCGTTGAGACGGAGGCTAACCGAGATTTTGCCAGAGCGCTCACCCGGAAATGCATACTTGAAGCAGTTCATCACCAATTCGTTGACGATAAGGCCCACCGCAGTCGCCTCTCTTGGCGGAAGCGTGAGACGATCGGCATCCGTCGATATGGCAACCTTTCGAAGATGTCCGGCGCTCTCCCGTAAGCCGTTGACCAAGTCCTGTATATAGGCCTCCATTTCAACGAGACCGCGATGTCGCGAACCCTGCAGATGGGTGTGAACTGACGCCAGGGCGTGCACGCGGCGGGCTACGGCCTCGAGTGCGGGCCGTGCTTCCAGCGGCGCCGCTCGGGATTGTAGAGAGATGACGGAGATGATCATCGCGAACTTGTTTTTGACGCGGTGAGACATCTCATCAAGCAGCATCTGATTTTCGTTACGCGCGCGGTTGAGTCCTTCCAAGGCACGGCGAGCCGTCGCGCGCTCCTATGAGGCATCGGCGTGGGCCCGCCGTCGGCCACGATGCCCCGCGCGGCATGACGGAGATCGGAGACCATCTAGACAACCTAACCCGCCGGATTTCCGACCATCTCGCTTAACGGTGCGAGGAGCTTCTCACGCTAGGCATCGCAAGGCCCGCGCCGTCGGCTCATTGTCCCCAACTCAGGTTAATGCCTTTGAAGTCTGCGTCTGGGGCGAGTCCGTATGAGCGGGAACTTTCGCTGGCTTCGATCGTTTCTGTTCGGGAAAACTCCCCAGCGTTGTTGCTTGGAGGTTAATAGGGGACAGGGCGTGGGCAGGCTCCACGCTCCGCTTGTCCGCGCCTAACTCACAGTGCGGCTTAGTGGTCCTAGCAGAGCGATGAAGGTATATGAACGATACTGCTGTGAACTTGGCCCACACAGGTAATTTCGGGCTGGATGAAATTTTATGCGGTGGTTTGGAGCGAGGGCACCTTTATCTCATCGAAGGCACGCCGGGTGCGGGCAAAACCACACTTGCGATGCAATTTCTGCTCGAGGGCGTGCGTAGCGGCGAGCCCTGTCTCTACATCACCCTTTCAGAGACCGAGTCCGAGCTTCGAAAAATGGCGCGCAGCCATGGTTGGACCCTGGAAGGGATCGAAATTCTGGATATCGCGCCGTTCGACAGTACGGACGAGCTGCAAAGCCTGGTGCATCCCTCTGAAATCGAGCTGGGACAGACGGTCCAGTTTCTCGTCGACAAGGCCCGAGAGATAAAGCCGCGACGCCTCGTTATCGATGCGCTTACGGAACTCCGCTTAATGGCGGAGGATCGATATAACTATCGGCGACAGATCTTGGCGCTGAAGCGATACTTTCAAGAATGGGACTGTACTGTTCTGGCCCTCGACGATTTGACCGATGCTGCTCCGGGCCTGCAGTTGCACAGCATCGTGCACGGAGTGGTGAGCCTTGAACAGCGGCGGATGGAATACGGCGTGGTAAGGCGCCGGCTTTCAATTGCCAAGCTTCGCGGCGTCGATTTCCGCAGCGGCTATCATGATTATGTCATCCGTCGTGGCGGTCTGACCGTCTATCCAAGCCTGATCGCGTCCCACCACAAGGCGTCGTTCGCGCAGGAGCCACTCTCCAGTGGTGTGGAGGAACTTGACCTTTTGCTTGGAGGTGGACTTCGCCGAGGGACGAGCACGCTCCTGATAGGGCCCTCAGGCGCAGGCAAATCAACGCTCGCCATTCTTTATGCAGCGGCTGCGGGCCGACGGGGACGCGCGGCGTTCTTTGCTTTCGATGAGCATTATCGCACTGCTTCGGACCGGGCTTCCAACCTCGGCATCGACATCGCTTCGGCCCGGGGCGAAGGAAAGCTGGAGTGGGTAGACCTGAGTCCGACGACCCTGTCTCCGGGGGAATTCATAGACAAAGTCCAGCGAGCCGTTGTGGCTGGCGCGGACATGGTCGTGATCGACAGCCTCAACAGCTACATAGCATCAATGCCCGAAGAACATGCGTTGGTGCTCCATATGCACGAGTTGCTTTCGTACCTCGGCAACCAGGGGATCGTAACAATCATTATCATGGCTCAACACGGCCTCGTTGGCGGAAATCAGGTGCCGCTCGACCTCAGCTTCATGGCCGACAGCATCGTGCTGCTAAGGTATTTCGAAGCGGGTGGGCAGGTCAGAAAAGCGATCTCAGTACTCAAGAGCCGAAGCGGCCAGCACGAGACCACCATCCGGGAGTACAATCTCCAAAGCGGAAAAGGTGTGTCAGTCGGTGATCCTATACGGGATTTCCAAGGCGTTCTGACCGGTGTGCCGAACTTTGTAGGTCAATTGAGTGCTCTCGCGGATGGAAATGGCAAAGGTGCGGCCGGCTGATTCCCGCGACGCGTGGGTCTTTGTGCATACCCCGTCGTCGCACGATGCGAGAGCCGTTGCCGGTCTCATCGAACGGGGGAGTCTGCGTGCGCAAGTCCTTGCAGGCTTATCAACCCTCGCCGACGAGATGTCTGCCGGGGCCGGAGCACTCCTTCTCTCCGAGGAATCCATTGCCGACTACGCACAAAGACAACTTCTCGTCGACGCGCTCGAAAGCCAGCCGGCTTGGTCCGAAATACCCGTTCTCATCATAGGGTCGAGTCATGGCCGCAGGAATGGCGCTGCCGCTCAGTTTCACGTCGGCGATTATGCAAACGTGGTGCTGCTTGAGCGTCCTCTTCGCTTTGCGAGCCTCTTGAGTGCGCTGAAATCGGCGCTTCGGGCGCGGAGGAAGCAGTATCAAATCAGAGACTATCTTATTGAGCGACAACAGCATGAAGCCGAACTACAAAGCCTTAACGCCTCGCTCGAGCACCGCGTGCAAGAGAGAACAAAGGCACTTGAGCTGGCTCACCGAAGCCGAGAGCAAGCGGAGCGGGCGCTTCGCGAAGCTCAAAAGACCGAAGCCATAGGTCAGCTCACCGGTGGCATAGCGCACGACTTCAATAACCTTCTGATGGTATTCACAGGAGGGTTATCTCTGCTCGAGAAGAGATGGGATGATCGGGAGCAGTGCGATTATATTATTAAGAGCATGAGGCAGTCGGCCGAGCGCGGGCAGGCTTTGACCAAGCAGTTGCTGGCTTTTGCCCGCAAGATGAAACTCGATCCACAGCCCATCAACCTTTCAACGCTTCTCGATGAGATGCGCGTGCTGCTGGGCGGCGCGTTGCGTGGAGATATCGAGGTGTCGTTCGAGGTCGGCGAGCGCCTTTGGCCCTTATATGCCGACAGGACGCAGGTCGAGCTCGCCCTCCTCAATATTGCCGTCAACGCACGGGACGCGATGCCCCAGGGCGGAGCACTCAAAATTGCAGCCGGCAATCAGACGCTCAGCGCCCGCGATGGCAATGACCTTGAAGGTGATTTCGTTGCAATTACGGTAAGCGATACAGGGCGCGGCATCCCCAGTCATCTGCTCGGGAGGGTATTCGATCCATTTTTTACGACCAAACCGATAGGGAAAGGTACCGGGCTTGGCCTAAGCCAAGTGTTCGGATTTGCGCGGCAATCGGGCGGCACCGCCACCATCGAAAGCGAAGAGGGCCGTGGCACCCGTGTCACGCTTTTCCTGCCCCGCAGCAGTCATTGCGCGTCGGCGCCCTCGCGTAGTCCGGAAGCGATTTCGACTCCGCTCGCCCATATGGACAAATCGGTGCTGCTGGTGGAGGACAACGATGAAGTCGCAGGCGTCGGGCTTAGAATGCTTGAGACTTTGGGATTTCAGGTCTATCGGGCTTCAAATGCCCGGGAGGCTCTGGAGCAGCTGCGCGCTCGGCAGTTCGACGTGCTCTTCAGCGACGTCGTCATGCCCGGCGGTATGAACGGCCTTGAGCTTGCGCGCGAAGCAGCGATCCTCTCGCCGCAGATGCCGATTATCCTCGCGTCGGGTTATTCAGATGCACTCCAAACGGGCGGGCACGGCTTCCCGCTGCTGGAAAAGCCCTATCAGCTCGCAACCTTGGAGCAAGCCTTGCGGAGCGCTCTCGGCCACACCAAACAGATGCCCTCCTCCTCTTAAAAAACGAGAGGCGCCATCGAGGTCACCGGGGGGTCTCAAGGCCGGGCGGAGGCACACAGCGTCTTTTGCATGCATAGGAAACGGGGCGTCCGTCGGACGCCCCGTGACACTTATATCGGGTTGCCGGCTTATGCCAGGATGAGCACGTCCACGATCTCTTACGTGCCGGGGTCGACAATCACCACCTTGTCGCCGAAAATAAAATACTTATAGCGGCGGTACTCCGGGACAATGATCACGACTTCTTCCGGGACGGCATAGAGCGAGACCGAACGGGGCACAGCCACACCTATGCTCACGTCGATGTCGATGTCCTTCACCACCGCTTCAGACCGATGCGAGCGGAAGGCGGATTGCACCTTGGTCCGCTTCTCGCCCGAGAGCTGCGTTATGCTGCCCGAGGGCTTGTCGGTACCGGCCGTGCCTTCGGAGGTACCGGTCGACCCGTCATCCTTGGTCATGGCTTTGCTGTCAGCCGCATCCTTGGAGCGCTTGTCGCCCTTATTCTTAGCGTCCGCTGCATCACGCCCGGCGGTGCCTTCTGAAGTTCCGGTCGCACCCGAACTATCGGGGCCGGCCTTGTCCGTCTTGGCGGTATCGCCGGCCTTGTCCGACTTGCCGCTGCGGTCCTGGGCTTCCGGACGATCGAGACGATCACCTCGGGCTGCTGGTGGCGAACCGCGCTCGAGCGCACCAGCCCCGGGTTCCGCACGCGAAGGCATGTCGGCGCCGGAAGGCGGTGCCATTTCTTTGGCGGCGGGAGCGCCGCCGCTTGCGTCAGGCGCCATGCGGTCACTTTGAGCGAACGCGCCGGTTGCAAGGGAGAGCGCTGCCACACTTGTGCAAAGCAGCAGGGTTGTCTTTGTCATCATTGTTACTCCTTTTTGGCCGAATCCCCCCGCAGAGACTGAACGGCGGTCGAACCGCAACGTTCCGGGTGGAAACTGCAAATGCAGAACCGACGGCCTCAATGAAGTAAATACGACCTATTGTTTTCGCGCCAGGCCGCCACGCGATACTCCTCCGTCACGGACGCGAGCCGCTCTGCATAAAGGCGGTTCACGCCTCGGTACAACAACAACAGAATGTGCATGGCGCGGGCCATATCCAAGTGTGGGGGCGGCTCGCGAAGCTGTGCTTCATATTCGGCAATACGCTCTTCACCCTCGATGATCATCGCGTCTAGCTGGTCGGCATCGGTACTCATGATGTCCTCCGATCTGCGCCGGGCTTTATCCGCTAACGGCTGACACCGGGGCCATGTTCCGGTCAGCGTTCCACGGGGGCACAAGCCATGCTCGCCGGCCACCGCAGCGAGTTCCTGCAGATGATTGGCTCGCAGAGCGAGGCATTTTGAGCAAACCGTATGCAACCGGGTTGCGATATTCCGACCACCCGTTCAGGCTAACGCCTGCAAGGAAAGTGACGGCAATCTCCCACTTGTGGCCCTTGTTGCGCGAAGGACAGGACCCCGACAGCCTTGCCGCTCGTGTGGCGTATCACCTCCACCGCACGCATAATCGTACCACCGCCCTCACCCGTGCCGGCCTTGCGGCAGACCGTTCCTTCGCAAGTGATGTTGTGCAAGGACGCCTGCCCCTTACGCAATCCGACGTGGAGTTCATCGCTGGCCGGCTCGCACTCCCGTCCTCGGAATTGACCAGGCCACTCACCCCTGAGGAGCAGGAGGCGTGGGCATTCTACAGAACCAGCGGCCGTAACAGACGTGCGGTTTGGGAGCGGGCGCGTTCAGTTTGGCAAAGGCATGGCCTCGCCGATAACGCCGCGGCCAACGCGATGGGCCTCTCAAGGACGGCCTTATCGAATATCTTTTCCGGGCACAACAGCGCTGTGCTGCGGCACGACCAAGCTGCCAAACTGGCGATAGCCATCGGCAATCCCGATTTGCCTTCGCTGCTTATCGAAGGATTGAAAGAGACACCCTCTCGCGCCTAGCCAGTGCGAGTGTTGCACAAAAGGCTCGCATGTATACCCACGTACTAAAAAGAAATCGCTTGCAGCCAAATGTGGCAAGCTTCCGCCACAGCGCGACGGATACTGACCGGTTTCAATCACCGGGTCCGCGTTATGAGTTCAATCATAAATCTCCAACCGTCGCCGCCCCACGGTCTGTTGCTCGGGTGCTCCAGGGCTGCAAAAGCGAAGCCGGTCTTGGACGACGGGCATGAGGGCCACCTCATCACGATAGCTCCGACCGGAGCAGGCAAAGGGGTGTCGTGCATCATCCCTGCCCTGCTGACATGGCGGGGGCCGGCGGTGGTGGTCGACCCCCGCGGCGAGAACTACG
>JAFKKW010000050.1 GCA_017304275.1 Hyphomicrobiales bacterium
GCGACGGATGCAGCGACCAGGCGCCCAGACACCCCTGAATGAAGGCGTTGCGGAACTGGGCCTCGCAGGCGGCGCGATCGGAAAAGTCGCCGAAGGGTCCGTAGAACGGCTTCAGGCCGTAGCTCAGGCACGCGTCGACCATCTTGCCGACGGTGTAATGCCAGAGATCCTGCTGATAGCGGCTCCGTGCGGCCTCGGTGTCAGGGCCGGCGTCGGCGAGCACGCTGTAGTCGGGATGGCCGCCGCCGACGCGGGTCGTCTTCATGCCGCGCGAGGCGGCGAGGTCGGCCGGTCCGAGGCTCATGCCGTGCATGCGGGGCGACGCCGCGGCGATGGCCTCGACGTTCTTCACGCCCTCGGCCGTCTCGAGGATGGCGTGGATCAGGATCGGCCGCGTCACCGCATATTTCGCCTCGAGCTGGGCGAGGAGCTGGTCGAGATAGTGGATGTCCCACGGCCCCTCGACCTTGGGCAGCATGATGACGTCAACTTTGTTGCCGGCTTCGCGGACGATCTCAGTCACGTCGTCGAGCATCCACGGGGAGTTGAGGCAGTTGATGCGGGTCCAGAGACCGGTGGTGCCGAAGTCGTTGTCGCGCGCCATCTGGATGAAGCCCTTGCGCGCGGCCTCCTTGTCGCCGACCGGAATCGCGTCCTCGAGGTTGCCGAGCACGACGTCGACCTGGCCGGCGATATCCTTGATCTTCGAGCGGATCTTCTCGTTGTGCGGGGGCACGAAGTGGATCATGCGCTCGATGCGCACCGGCAGGGTGCGGTAAGGCTCGGGGGCGCCGATGGCCAGGGGGGCGAAGTGCTTCGCGGGCGTGCGGACGGCGGTCATTCGGAGACTCTCAGGCTTTCAAAAATGGGCGGGAGATGCGCCGCACTCTAGTTGCGGAGCGGCGAGAGTCAACGCGCGCTGTCATTCATGTCGCCAACGTGGCGGTGCCTGCTTCTATTATCAGACGTCGAGCAAGCGGAAACTTGCGTGGGTCCCGGCCTTCGCCGGGATGACGTTTGTTGTGTGGAAGCCGTTTGCCTTCTCTCAACGTCATCCCGACGCAGGTCGGGATCTACGCCAGCATCCACATCCGCAACGTCGGCGCGATCCTCGCGCGGCGACAATACCGGGACGGAGGTGTCAGCCGGTCGAACCGTTCGGGGCCGCGCCGTTGGTGCCTTTCGCGCCGCGCCAGTCGACAACCTTCTCGCGCGAGTCGTGCAGGGCATGATACGGCAGCGGCATCTTCGTCTCCGCGCCGCCGACGCGACGCTTGAACTGCACGGAGCGGATCATCTCGCGGATGCGCGGCTGGATCTCCGTGCGCCAGCGCGTGCCGCTGAAGACGCCGTAGTGACCGACGCCCGGCTGCACATACGAGTAATGCTCATCGACCGGAAGGCCCGAGCAGAGGTCGTGCGCCGCTTCCGTCTGGCCAAGGCCGCAGATGTCGTCGCGCTCGCCTTCGACGGTCATGATCGCCGTCTTGCGGATCGCCGTGCAGTCGACGCGTTGGCCGCGGTGCATCATCTCGCCTTTGGGCAGGAGATGATCCTGGAACACGGTCTTGACCGTCTGCAGATAGAACTCGGCCGGAAGATCCATGACCGCCAGGTATTCCTCGTAGAACGCCTTGTGCGCGTTGACGCTGTCGCAATCGCCTTTGACGAGGTTCTGGAACAGCTTCATGTGCGCCTGCGTGTGGCGCTCGAGGTTCATGGTCATGAAGCCCGTGAGCTGGATGAAGCCCGGATAGACGCGGCGGCCGAAGCCGGCGTTGGGAAACGGCACGTAGTCGATGACGTTGCTCTCGAACCAGGAGAGCGGCTTCTCCTCGGCGAGCTTGTTGACCTGGGTCGGGTTGCGGCGCGTGTCGATGGGGCCGCCCATCAGCGTCATGGATGCCGGCTGGCAGGGGTCGTCCTTGGCGGCCATGACGGCTGCCGCCGCGAGCGCCGGCACGGCGGGCTGGCAGACGGCGATCACGTGCGTATTAGGACCCAGGAACTGGATGAACTCGATGATGTAGTCGACGAAGTCATCGAGGTCGAAGGCGCCTTCGTAGAGCGGCACGTCGCGCGCGTCGACCCAATCGGTGACGTAGGTGTTGTGCTCCTTGATCATCTCGGAGACGGTGCTGCGCAGCAGCGTGGCGTAGTGGCCCGACATCGGCGCGATGATGAGCACCTTCGGATCGTAGCGCTTGCCGACCACGGTCTCGTCGCGATCGAAGTGAAGCAGGTTGCAGAAGGTCTTCTTGAGCACGACCTCCTCGCGTACCGGCACGGTGAGGCCGTGGACCGTCGTCTCCTTGATGCCGAACTCGGGCTTGCCGTAGCGGCGGGTCACGCCCTCGAACACCTCGCAGGCGGCCGCGACGCTCTTTGCGAGCTCGGTCGCGGCGAAGGGGTTCAGAGGTGTCTCGAATTGTGCCTTCAGGGCGCGCGACATGAGACGGACCGGATGCATCAAGGCATGGGTCAGCTCGTAGGTGTAGTAGTGCATTAACCTCGCCCTCCCGCAAGTGCTCAGGTGCACTGCAGCAGTCTCCCTCGGGAACGTCAAGATTTTCGTCTTTGTTTCGTCACAATTGCTCCAAGCACGAGCAAAAATGTGACTAATAATAAGGCGTCACGGCCCGATTCCGGCGAGACGTCAATCCCCGGACAGCGCCATTTGCGGTGCACAACGCGCTGGCGTCCGGACGGGCCCCCGGTCGCCCGCGCCGCGCTCCGGGGACGTGCGCATCCCCTCGAAGTGCCTAGCTGCCGCGGCGGACGCTGCTTTTGGCGGCGAACTCCCGGCGATCCAGAGCGGATGCGGGGATCGGCAGCGATTTCACATCGCGCAGAACGAAGTTCGACCTCAGCCGCGTGACGCCGGGCAGACGCGACAACTCCTGTTTGTGGATGCGCTCGTAGTCGGCGAGGTCGCGGGCGAGCACGGTCAGCACGTAGTCGTCCTCCCCCGACATCAGCTGGCAGCCGATGACGGAGGGCGAGGCGAGGACGGCGGCCTCGAAGGCTTCCAGGCGCTGCTCGGTCTGGTTCTGGAGGCTGATGAACACGAACACCGTCATTTCGAGGCCCATGGCGCGCCGGTTGATGCGGGCTTCGTAACCCTCGATGACGCCGGCTTCCTCCAGCGCCTTGATGCGGCGT